>NZ_JAPWHT010000519.1:0-6925 GCF_027270795.1 Streptomyces sp. ActVer | reverse complement strand
AGCACCGGACCCGGCCTCGACGGCGCCATCAAGCCCGACGTGACCGCGCCCGGCGTGGACACCACCGCCGCCTCGGCGGGCCGGCGCCGCCGCAGTACGGCGGTGAACCACCACAGGGCGAGCAGCACGGTCACGGCGAGTACGGCGATGACGGTGGGCCACCACCAGCCGTCGTCCCGCCACCGCGCCCGGTCCGCGTCGCTCAGCAGCACGTCGTGCCGGTCGTCGTGGATCCACCACGAGGGCGGGTTGGCGCCGAGGCCGATGGCCAGCGCGGAGCCGCCGAACACGACGAGGAGCAGGCCCGCGAGGCCCAGCAGTACCCGGTTCACGATCCTCAGCATCCGGCTCATCCCTTCCGGCCCGGCCGCGCGACATGCACCGACAGTGCGGGGCGCCGGGCGAGCCCGAGTCCCCTGATGCCGTCGGCGAGCGTGTCGTCCAGATCGGCGCGTACGTCGTCGAGTCCACGGAAGTGCGACACCGCGCGGACGTCGACCTTCGTGCGCCCCACCCGGACCCGCACCGACCGCACGCCGGACACCTCCATGGCCCGGTCGCGCAGGACCATGGCGGCGGCGCCCCGGTGGAGGCCGGCCCGTACGTCGGCGTGGGCGCGACGCATCGGCAGGACGGCCCGCAGGCCCGGTGTCGCGGCGAGCACGAGCAGCCAGACGCCGAGGGCCGTCGCGACCCCCGCGCCGACGAGGACCCAGGTGTCGTCGAGGGGCCGCTCGGCGAGTTCGTGGGCCAGGGACCTGCGCCAGTGCATGGCGGGCCGGTCGGCGCGGACCGCCACGACGTCGTACAGCAGGAGGCCCGCGCCGGCCACGACCAGCAGCGCGAGGATGCCCGCGGGGACGCGGCGGGCCGACCAGAAGCGGCCTTCCGCGCCATCGGCCTCTTCGAGGACGGGCAGGGGTTTGTAGTCCGCCGCGGAGGCCGACTGGCCGAGTTCGTTCTCGGCCGTCTTCTCGATGACGGGCAGGTGCTGGGTGCTCTCGGAGCCGTGGGACTCGCTCATTGCGTCCTCCCCTGTGCCGCGCCGCGCGTCTGCGCCGAGTGGAGCCGCTCCACCTGGACGGCGACCTCGGGCACTTCCATTCCCGCCAACGCCTCTACCCGCTGAACGACTTGGTGACGCACGGCAGCGCACTGGCCACCGATGTCGGAGGGGTAGTCGAGTTCGAGGCTGACGCGGACACGGGCGACCTCGTGGTGGACGATCACGGTGGCGTGCGGGGGCCCGGCGTCGGGCGGCAGCACGTCGAGGGCCTCGCGCGCCGCGTGTGCGGCGATCTTCGCGACGACCCGGTCGGCGATCCGGAGCGCGCCCCGGTCGCCCGCCTCGACGGTCCGGCCCGGGCTGCCGGGCCGGATGGCGGCACGGGGCCCGGCGGGCTCACCGGCCTCCCCGGCCGCGGTGGACTCACCGGACACGTGCGTCACCGCCGCCGGTCGTCGCGGGTGCCGCGGGTGCGGAAGAAGTCACCGGGGTCGAGGTCTCCTTCGAGGAACCGGCCCACGACGAAGCCGATGGCGCCCAGTGCCGCCACCAGGAGGAAGGCACCGAACCCGCCGAAGTACCCGGCGAAGCCCAGCGCCATTCCGGCGATCATGCCGATCACGGCCAAGCTCATGGTGCACTCCTCAGCAGGTCACTAGCGGACACGGGCAGGTCACCGGCGAGCACCAGCACATCACTGGTACGGCGTCACTGGAGCCTGGTCTCCGGTTCCTCGTCCTCTTCCTCCGGCAGTTTGACGTCGCTGACCGCGATGTTGACCTCGACGACCTCAAGGCCCGTCATGCGCTCGACGGCCGCGATGACGTTCTCCCGTACGTCACGGGCGACGTCGGCGATCGACACGCCGTAGTCGACGACGATCTCCAGGTCGAGCGCGGTCTGCACCTCGCCGACCTCGGCCTTCACACCGCGGGTGGCGGACTTCGAACCACCGCCGGGGACCCGGTCGCGCACGGCCCCGAAGGTCCGCGAGATACCGCTGCCCATCGCGTGCACGCCGAGGACGTCGCGGGCGGCCAGCCCGGCGATCTTCTCGACCACGCCGTCGGCGATGGTGGTACGCCCCCGGCCGGCAGGATCTCCACCGCCGCGCTTGGTCACGCTGGTCTTCCTGAGCTGCTGGTCCGGCTGCTCGACCTCGGGGGTCTCCGGCCGTTTCCGCTGAGTAGTGTCGCTCATCGCCGTGCATCCCTTTCGGTAGGCCCCTCCGCCCACACTAAGTCGGGTTGCCCGGTCGCGCGCCGGGGATGCGGCAGGCTGGGGCAATGACGGCGGACCGATGGACCCAGGCGGTCAGAAATCAGCTCGGCCTCGGCAGACTGCTGCCTCTAGGGGGCCCGCACGACGGCGCATGGATCACCGAGGCGGCGGTGACCGCGGTACTGCGCCGCGCGGCCCGCGACGTGCCGGGCGTACGCCTGGCCGCCGTACGCCTCTCCCTCACCGACCCGGACAGCCCACCCGAGCCGGTCGTACCGCCACCCCCGAGCGCGCTCCCTCCGGGCCCCCTGCGCATCACGGCGGATTTCGCGGCCACACCCGCGGAACCCCTCCCGGCGAGCGCCTCCCGCCTGCGGACGGCTCTCACGGCAGCCGCGACGGATCGCCTGGGCCTGGCGGTCACAGAGGTGGACCTACGGGTGACGGGCCTGCTGGAGGAGGCTCCGAACACACCGGACGAGGACGAGTCCGACGGACGCCCCGGGGACCCCGACCTCCGGCTGGACGCCGACGAGTCCCGCGTGGCCACCGCCGTACGCTCCGTCCCTGGCGTCACTCGACTGGGCGCGGTCCACATCGCAGCCCGCTCCGGCGCCGTGTCCCTCCCCCGCCGCCATGTCCGCGTGGAGTTCGAGGCTGGGGCATCCGCGCGCACGCTGGACGTGGCGAGAGCAGTCCGCACGAGGGTGACCGAGGCACTACCGGATCACCCATCGGTGGCTGCACTGGTAACAGCGGTACGACCGGGATTTTAGGGGCGCGGGGAACTGCGCACCCAGCCCCCACGCACCCGCACCCTCAGAGCGACCTCAGTCACCCACACCCGCAAGATCCCGAAGCCGCCGCCCCTGAGCGGCCCGCTCGGCAACCCGCTGATCCTCATACGTACGACCCACGGCCCCCTGCAACAAGGCCTTGGTCTCGATCAGCGCGTCCCGAGGCGCGGCAAGCAGCGCCCCGGCGAGATCACGCGCGGCATCGTCGAGCTGATCGGCGGGCACGGCGATGCTCGCGAGCCCGGTCCGCTGCGCCTCCTCGGCCAGCACGAACCGCCCGGTCGCACAGATCTCCAGCGCTCGCGCGTATCCGACGAGCCCCACCAGCGGATGCGTGCCCGTCAGGTCGGGTACGAGCCCGAGGCTGGTCTCGCGCATGGCGAACTGCACGTCGTCCGCGACGACGCGCAGGTCACAGGCGAGGGCGAGCTGGAAGCCCGCCCCGATGGCATGCCCCTGCACGGCGGCGATGGACACGATGTCGCTCCGTCGCCACCAGGTGAAACCCTCCTGGTATTCGGCGATGGCAGCGTCGAGCTCGGCGTCCGAACGGCGCGCGAGATCGATGAAGGACGGCTCGCCGTCGAACCCCTCGGGCGTGAACGCCTGCCGGTCGAGCCCCGCGGAGAAGGACTTGCCTTCCGCGCGCAGCAGGACGACACGGACGGTGCCCGGCAGCAACTGCCCCGCCTCGGCCAGTGCCCGCCACAGAGCTGGGCTCTGCGCGTTGCGCTTGGCCGGGTTGGTCAGCGTCACCGTGGCGATCGCGTCGTCGACGGTGAGCCGTACGCCGTCCTTGTCGAGCAGCGGGTCGAACGAAGCCATGGGGGCGCCTCCGATGAGTGCGGTCAGAGAGGGTGCCGTAGGAGCACACCCTTAAGTGACTGCACAGTAACCACCCGGGCGGTCAATCGACCGACCGGGTGGCCACCATCGGAGAACGAGGAGCCGCCCGGCGTCAGGCCGACGCGGCCTTCTTGCCCCGCGTCGCTCCGCCACGCCCACGGAGCGTGACGCCCGACTCACTGAGCATCCGGTGTACGAAGCCATACGAGCGGCCGGTCTCCTCGGCCAGCGCCCGGATGCTCGCACCGGAGTCGTACTTCTTCTTCAGGTCTGCCGCGAGCTTGTCGCGCGCGGCGCCGGTTACCCGGCTGCCCTTCTTCAGAGTCTCGGCCACCCGTGCCTCCTCATGGGAAGTGCGCTCTGGACTTCTCATGATCACCCCTCAAGAGCTTCCTGGCCACCCATTCGGCAAGGTCCGTGCGACAAGCTTTGGGTCCTGGAAGCCCGTCACCATGAGCGGAATACGGAATTCCGCCCGTGCCTGTCCGTACGGCCGAACGGGTTCATTCGCAAAGTCCCAGGTCAGCGACGCGCGACGGCCGGGTCCCTGGGAATAAAGGGCCCGGCCGGAAAATCGATGTAGGACACACCTCGGTACGAGGAGATCTCACACAGATGATGGATCACGGATAAGCCGAATGATCCATACGCAGTTGATCAGTGGTTCGATCAAGCACCGATGACCCCCTCGGTGGGCCGTACGGGGCTCAGGCGAGGGCCACCAGATCCGCGTAGTCGGAGCCCCACAGGTCCTCGACGCCGTCGGGCAGCAGGATGATCCGCTCCGGCTGGAGCGCCTCGACGGCACCCTCGTCGTGGGTGACGAGGACGACAGCGCCCTTGTAGGTGCGCAGGGCGCCGAGGATCTCCTCGCGGCTGGCCGGGTCGAGGTTGTTCGTCGGCTCGTCGAGGAGCAGGACGTTCGCGGAGGACACCACGAGGGTGGCGAGCGCGAGGCGGGTCTTCTCGCCGCCGGAGAGGACGCCGGCCGGCTTGTCCACGTCGTCGCCGGAGAACAGGAACGAGCCGAGGGTCTTGCGGACCTCGACCAGGTCCAGGTCGGGGGCCGCGGAGCGCATGTTCTCCAGGACGGTGCGGGCGGGGTCGAGTGTCTCGTGCTCCTGCGCGTAGTAGCCGAGCTTGAGGCCGTGACCCTCTATGACCTGCCCGGTGTCGGGCTTCTCGGCGCCGCCGAGGAGGCGGAGCAGGGTCGTCTTGCCGGCGCCGTTCAAGCCGAGGATGACGACGCGCGAGCCCTTGTCGATGGCCAGGTCGACGTCGGTGAAGATCTCCAGCGAGCCGTACGACTTCGACAGGCCCTCGGCCATCAGCGGGGTCTTGCCGCAGGGGGACGGCTCGGGGAAGCGCAGCTTGGCGACCTTGTCGGACTTCCGCTCGGCCTCAAGGCCCGCGAGGAGCTTGTCCGCCCGCTTGGCCATGTTCTGGGCGGCGACGGTCTTGGTGGCCTTGGCGCGCATCTTGTCGGCCTGCGAGTGGAGCGCGGACGCCTTCTTCTCCGCGTTCTGCCGCTCGCGCTTGCGGCGCTTCTCGTCGGCCTCGCGCTGCTGCTGGTAGAGCTTCCAGCCCATGTTGTAGACGTCGATCTGGGCGCGGTTGGCGTCGAGGTAGAACACCTTGTTGACGACCGTCTCGACGAGGTCGACATCGTGGGAGATCACGATGAAGCCGCCGCGGTAGGTCTTCAGGTAGTCGCGCAGCCAGACGATCGAGTCGGCGTCGAGGTGGTTCGTCGGCTCGTCGAGGAGCAGGGTGTCCGCGTCCGAGAAGAGGATGCGGGCCAGCTCGATACGGCGGCGCTGACCGCCGGAGAGCGTATGGAGGGGCTGGCCGAGCACCCGGTCGGGCAGGTTGAGCGCGGCGGCGATGGTGGCGGCCTCGGCCTCGGCGGCGTATCCGCCCTTGGTGAGGAACTCCGTCTCCTGGCGCTCGTACTGGCGCATCGCCTTCTCGCGGGTGGCGCCCGAGCCGTTCGCGATGCGCTGTTCGTTCTCGCGCATCTTGCGGATCAGGGTGTCCAGGCCACGTGCGGACAGGACGCGGTCGCTGGCCAGCATGTCGAGATTGCCGGTGCGCGGGTCCTGCGGGAGATAGCCGACCTCGCCGGAGCGGGTGACGGTGCCGCCGGCGGGGGTGCCCTCGCCGGCGAGGACCTTGGTGAGGGTCGTCTTGCCGGCGCCGTTACGGCCGACCAGACCGATGCGGTCGCCCTTGGTGATGCGGAAGGTGGCAGACTCGATGAGGACACGGGCGCCGGCACGCAGTTCGACACCGGAGGCGGAAATCACGGACATACTCCTGGGCAGGGTTGATGACGGGGTGGGTGGCTGAGATCGGTCACGCCGTCTAGTGCGCGAGGAGAATGGCCATGGGCCAAGTCTAACGGGGCCGTGCAACCATTTTTTCTGCGTGCGGGTGTTCGGAAGTGTGACGCTCATTGCCCAACGGCGTGCGGTGCGGGGTGATCCGGCCGAGGTCGTCCACCGCGATCAGCTGGGCGGTCCAGTCCCTTCCCGGGCAGGGCTGCGCGACCAGGAGCACCGCTCCGCGCCGTACCGCCCGCGCGGGTGCGAGGACGCAGCCCCTGCGGGCGGGCACCACCCAGCGCAGGTCACCGTCCTCGACGCGGTACGCGGTGACGCGCCGCGGAGTGACGACGGCGAGCATCCCCCGGTCGAGGTTCCGCAGCACTCCGGCGCCGCCGTGGGCCGCGAGCCAGTCGGCGGCGCCTGGCAGGGCCGCCCTGTGCCAGCGGACGGCTCCGTGGGAGGTGGCGGTGACCAGTCCGTCGTCCCAGAGCGTGATCGCGTCCCCGCGCGCGGGGAGCACGGCGAGCGGCCGGCGCCCCTCGCGCCCGTAGGTCCAGCGCAGCTCACCGGTCCGTCCGTCGTACGCCTCGACCGTGGCCCCGCGCGTACCCAGCCGTGGCGGTGTCGCGTGCGCGGGCTCCACGCGCGCGTGGGCGACGAAATGGTCCCCGTAGGGCACGGGGCGCGCGTGGTGGGCCGCGGCGAGCAGCAGGGCGGCCAGGAGGAGA
>NZ_JAPWHT010000518.1:0-6949 GCF_027270795.1 Streptomyces sp. ActVer | reverse complement strand
GGCTCCGGGGTACGCAGAAGCGCACCGCGGGGGTCCGCGGGGGCGGTGGGCCGGGCAGCGCTTGGCTGGCGGCGCTCGTGGGAGGTGGGGTGCTCCGTCACGCGTGTCGAATCCATCCGTCCGGTGCTGCGCGCCGTGCGTGCAGTTCGTCCCGCAGAAATCCCGATACCCGGAATGCGTGCCCCAGGAACGGAATCACCGCGTGGTCAGACAGCCTCTCAGAAGAGGGACCGTCGGGCACCGGCGGGAACAGCCCGTCCGGCCGTCTCCTGACCGTACCGCTGTGGCCCTCGTACCCCTCGCTCACGTCCTGCCGCCCCTCGGTGACGTTCGGTCAAGCCCAGCGTGTGCTCCGGGAGTTGTCGCCTCGCGCCCGCCCGCCACCCGACCACCACTCCTCAACGACGGTGCTGCGCACCGACCGTGACTGTTCGTTGCGGAGGACGATCCTACGGTTCTACCACGGGGGCACATCAAGGGTCTCACGTGGACACGTGCGCGGGCGTACGATCCCAGTCGTCCGGCAGAGACGGTACGGACCAGGACGGATCCGGGCGCCAGTGCTGCCAGC
This sequence comes from Streptomyces sp. ActVer, assembly GCF_027270795.1. Lineage (NCBI taxonomy): Bacteria > Bacillati > Actinomycetota > Actinomycetes > Kitasatosporales > Streptomycetaceae > Streptomyces > Streptomyces sp. ActVer. The sequence continues at coordinate 6,378 of NZ_JAPWHT010000518.1, read as the reverse complement.
CGTCCGCCAATGGCGGGCCCCAGGCGCGGATCACCTCCACCGCGGCCCGGCCGGCCTCCCGCACCCGCGCGGCCAGTCGGGCGTCCATCAGGCCGTCCCGCTGGGCCTGCGCGAACTCGTCCTCGTCGCGCCAGTCCCAAGTCCGGTCCGGGTTCACCGAGATGTCGAGGAAGTGGTCCTCGGAGTCCACCCCGCCGGCCCATCTGGCCAGCGGTTCCTCCAAGTTGACGTACCAGTTCTTGAACTGCCAGCCCGGCTCCCAGAACAGCCACACCGACCACGGCTCACCGGGCCGGGCCAGCTTCAGCACACCGGTGCCGAACCAGTGGCCGCGCTGCACGGCCCTCGGCTTGGTGTAGCGGGATTCCAGCGGCTCCACGTGCACGGGCGTGCCGTCCGCGAGGACGGGCTTCACGCACTCCGTCCCGGGGGCCAGCCACACGGCGAGCAGCTCCTCGTCGTCCCGCACGACGGTCACGGGGCGCACGATGTGGAAGCGCTCGCCGGCGTTCTCCCGGTATCGCCACAGGATCCGACTCCCGGGGTTCCAGTACGCCGCCGACCCGCCCGCTTCCACGTGTGTCACCGCTCCACCCTCTGCCATGAACAGATATTAGGTGCCCATGGCATACGACGCTGCGGCGCGCGTCACGGTTCGCGCGCCGGGCCGAATGACGTTACGGGCGCGTCATCCGCAGGACATCCAGGGCCTCGTCCAGCTGCTCCCGGGTGAGATCTCCACGCTCGACGTAGCCAGATTCCAGGACGACCTCACGGATGGTCCTCCGCTCGGCGAGGGCCTTCTTGGCGACCTTCGCGGCCTCCTCGTACCCGATGTACTTGTTCAGCGGCGTCACGACGGACGGCGACGACTCGGCGTACTCGCGGGCCCGCTCGCGGTCGGCGGTGATCCCGTCGACGGTCCGGTCGGCGAGCAGCCGCGAGACGTTCGCGAGGAGCCGGATCGACTCCAGTACGTTCCTGGCGATGACCGGCAGCATCACGTTGAGCTCGAAGTTCCCGGAGGCTCCGGCGGTGGCGATCGTCGCGTCGTTGCCGGTCACCTGCGCGGCGACCATCAGTACGGCCTCGGGGATGACCGGATTCACCTTGCCGGGCATGATCGACGAACCGGGCTGGAGGTCGGGGAGGCTGATCTCGGCCAGACCGGTGCGGGGCCCGGAGGCCATCCACCGAAGGTCGTTCGCGATCTTCGTCAGCCCCACGGCGATGGTCCGGAGCTGCCCACTGGTCTCGACGATCCCGTCGCGCGCCCCCTGCGCCTCGAAGTGGTCGCGCGCCTCGGTGAGCGGCAGCCCGGTGCTCCGCGCGACCTCCGCGATCACGGCGGCGGAGAAGCCGGGCGGGGTGTTGATCCCGGTCCCCACGGCGGTCCCCCCGAGCGGCAGCTCGGCGAGCCGCGGAAGGGACGCCCGGAGCCGCTCGACCCCGTACCGCACCTGGGCGGCATACCCGCCGAACTCCTGCCCGAGCGTCACGGGCGTCGCGTCCATCAGATGCGTACGCCCGGACTTCACGACGTCGGCGAACTCCTCGGACTTGCGCGTGAGCGCGTCCGCGAGGTGCTCCAGGGCGGGGACGAGATCGCGGGTGACGGCGGCGGTCGCGGCGATGTGGATGGACGAGGGGAAGACGTCGTTGCTGGACTGCGAGGCGTTCACATGGTCGTTCGGATGTACGTCCCTGCCGAGCCGTTCCGTCGCCAGCGTGGCGATGACCTCGTTCGTGTTCATGTTGGACGAGGTCCCGGATCCTGTCTGAAAAACGTCTACCGGGAAGTGCTCGTCCCACTTTCCGTCCACGACCTCCGCGGCCGCCTCCTGGATGGCCTCCGCGACGTCCTTGTCCAGGACCCCGAGTCCGGCGTTCACCTTGGCCGCGGCCGCCTTGATCCGGGCCAGGGCCTCGATGTGCGCCCGCTCGATCCGCTGCCCGGAGATGGGGAAGTTCTCGACGGCACGCTGGGTCTGCGCCCGCCATTTCGCGTCCGCGGGGACGCGGACCTCACCCATGGAGTCGTGTTCGATCCGGTAGTCGCTCATGAGACGTACAGCGCCCCCACCGCCCCTGCCCATTCCCGTCCCCTGGGGCTCCGCCCCAGACCCCGTGGGGTGCGTTGTCGAGTGCGGGCCCAGATGTGGCTGATCGCGCAGTTCCCCGCGCCCCTTTTAGGGGCGCGGGGAACTGCGCAGTCTTTTGGGGGTTCGGGGGCGGAGCCCCTGAGGCTGGGACGGGAATGGGTAGGCGGCGGCGGGGGCGAGAAATGCTATGCCGGGCGGAGCCACACCGTTGCCAGGGGTGGCAGCGTGAGGCGGATGCTGGCCGGGCGGCCGTGCCAGGGCTGGGCGTCGGGCTTGACGGGGTCGGGGTTCGTGACATCGGCCCCGCCGTAGCGACCGGCGTCCGTGTTCAGGGCCTCGTGCCAGGCAGGCACGTCATCCGGAACCCCGAGCCGGTACTCGTGCCGGACAACCGGCGAGAAGTTGGACACCGCCAGCAACGGCGACCCGTCCGCCGCGTGGCGGAGGAACCCGAAGACGTTGTCCTCGACCGCGTCCCCCGCGATCCAGGCGAACCCGGAGGGATCGATGTCCCGCTCCCAGAGCGCAGGAGCATGCCGGTACACAGTGTTCAGGTCCCGGACGAGGTCCCGCACACCCTGATGGTCCGCGGCGGCCCCGTACGACGGATCGAGCAGCCACCAGTCGGGCCCGTGTGCCTCGGACCACTCCGCGCCCTGCGCGAACTCCTGCCCCATGAAGAGGAGTTGCTTGCCGGGATGCGCCCACATGAAGCCCAGATACGCCCGCAGCGTGGCCCGCTGCTGCCACCAGTCACCCGGCATCTTCGACACCAACGACCGCTTCCCGTGGACGACTTCGTCGTGGGAGATCGGCAGCACGTAGTTCTCGCTGTACGCGTACACCATCGAGAACGTCATCTCGTGGTGGTGGTACTTGCGATGGACCGGCTCGTGCGCGACATAGCCCAGCGAGTCGTGCATCCAGCCCATGTTCCACTTCAGACCGAAGCCGAGCCCCCCGAAGCCGCCCGGCCCGATGTGGTGGGTGGCCCGCGTGACGCCGTCCCACGCCGTCGACTCCTCGGCGATCGTGACGACCCCGGGCTCGCGCCGGTACAGGGTCGCGTTCATCTCCTGGAGGAAGGCCACCGCGTCGAGGTTCTCCCGCCCGCCGTGGGCGTTGGGCGTCCACTGCCCGGGCTCGCGCGAGTAGTCGAGGTAGAGCATGGATGCGACGGCGTCGACCCGCAGGCCGTCGATGTGGAACTCCTCGCACCAGTACACGGCGTTGGCGACCAGGAAGTTGCGCACCTCCCGGCGCCCGTAGTCGAACTCCAGGGTTCCCCAGTCGGGGTGCGCGGCCCGCAGCGGATCCTCGTGCTCGTACAGCGGCCGGCCGTCGAACTCGGCCAGCGCCCAGTCGTCCCGCGGGAAGTGCGCGGGGACCCAGTCCATGATCACGCCGATGCCGGCCCGGTGCAGCGCGTCGACGAGGTACTTGAAGTCGTCCGGCGTCCCGAGCCTGGCCGTGGGCGCGTAGAAACCCGTGACCTGGTAACCCCACGAACCGCCGAAGGGGTGCTCCGCCACCGGCATCAGCTCCACATGCGTGAAGCCCAGGTCCGAGACGTATACCGGCAGCTGCTCGGCGAGCTGACGGTACGTCAAACCCGGTCGCCAGGACGCCAGATGGACCTCGTACACCGAGAACGGCGCCTCGTGGGCCGGCGGGTCGGAGGCCCGCCGCGCCATCCACTCCCCGTCCTGCCACTCGTGACGCGAGGCGTGCACGATGGAGGAGGTCGCGGGCGGGATCTCCGTACGCCGTGCCATCGGGTCGGCCCGCATCGTCTTGGAACCGTCGGGCCGGGTGATCTCGAACTTGTAGAGCTCGCCCTCGCCGATCCCGGGAATGAACAGCTCCCACACCCCGGAGGAGCCGAGCGACCGCATCGGGAAGGCCGTGGCGTCCCAGAAGTTGAAGGTCCCGGCGACCCGCACGCCACGGGCATTGGGCGCCCACACGGTGAAACGGGTGCCGCTCACCCCCTCGTGCACCATCGGCTCGGCACCGAGCGCCTTCCACAGCTGTTCGTGCCGCCCCTCGCCGAACAGATGCAGATCGAACTCGCCGATCGTCGGCAGGAACCGGTACGCGTCCTCGGTGTCCTGAACCGTCCCCTCGTACTCCACGAGCAGCCGGTACGAGGGCACCTCCCGCAACGGCAGCACGGCGGAGAAGAACCCCTCACCGTCGTCCTGCAGTTCGGCCCGAAGCTCCTCCGTGACGACCGTCACGGACAGCGCGTACGGCCGCAGCACCCGGAAGACCACACCGCCGGACACGGGATGGGCCCCGAGCACGGAGTGCGGCTCGTGGTGCGCGCCCCCGAGCAGCCGCTCCCGGTCACCACGGTCCAGCACGGCCAACGGCCGCACATCCTGCACGGGCGGCTCCACATCCCGTACGGGCGCGGCAGCCTCTACGGGTTCCACATCGCGCACGGGCTCCGCCTCTCGTGCAGGCTCAGGCTCCGCGGGGTCCGCGACCGCGGGCTTGGCCTTCGCCTTGGCGGTGGCCTTGTCCGTGCTGGCCTTGGCCTTCGCGCTCTTCGGCTTCTTGGCGGGCGGGTTCGGGCGGGGCGTCACGGGTGGAGCCTCCTCGGCGGAGTCGACGGTGGTGAAAAGGCGGGCGGGCTGGGCGTAAGGCGCCTACGACGATCCGGAGAGGGCCAGGCGGCGGACCGCCTCCATCGGCACGGGCAGCCAGTCGGGCCGGTGCCGCGCCTCGTACACGACCTCGTAGATCGCCTTGTCGGTCTCGTACGCGCGCAGCAGCACCGGATCCGTACGCGGATCACGCCCGCCCGCCTCCGCGTACCCGGAGCAGTAGGCCGCCCGGCAGGTGTCGGCCCAGCCGGGCACGACGGGCGCGTGCGAGTGCGCCGCGTAGTCGAAGGAGCGGAGCATCCCGGCCACGTCCCGCGCGGTCGGCTGCGGCATCCGCCGCTCGGCGAGCGGCTTGGAGGGTTCGCCCTCGAAGTCGATCAGCGACCATTCACCGGACGGCGACCGCAGACACTGCCCGAGGTGCAGATCCCCGTGGATCCGCTGGGCAGTCCATGTCTCGCCCTCGCCCGCCAGATCGGCGAGCGCCTCGAAGGCGGTGTGCAGCCCCGGCGCGTACGGCCGCAGCGCGGGCACCGCCTGGGCGGCCGCCTCCAGTCGCTCGGTCATACCGTCCACGAGCAGTTCCATCTGCCCGCGTCCCATGGTCACCGTGGGCAGCGCCCGCGCCAGCGCCGTGTGCACCTCGGCGGTGGCCCGCCCCAGCGCCCGCGCCTCACCGCTGAAGTCCTCGCCCTTGGCGAGCTCACGCAGCGCGAGCTCCCAGCCGTCCGCCGCACCCTGGACGAAGGGCTGCAGCACACCCAGTACGTACGTCTCGTCGGCCAGGTCCGCGAGCAGCCACCCGGCGGGCGCCGGAACCCGGGGGCAGCCCTCGCGGGACAGCACCAGCGGCAGCTCCAGGTCGGGGTTGTCCCCCGGCACGATCCGCCGCAACAGCTTCAGGATGAACGTATCTCCGTAGACGATCGAGGAGTTCGACTGCTCTGCCGTCACCAGCCGCGGCACCAGACCGTCCCGGATGTCCTGGCGCATGTCCCGCTCGAAACGCAGGTCGCCGACGCGCGCCCGCGACCGCAGCGCCTCCAGGAGCACATCGGCGGGCCGTGCGTCGTGCAGAGCCCCGTACACGGTCCGTCCGGCCAGCGGTCCCTCGGTCGGACGGCCGATCAGCGCGGGCGCCAGCCGTGGCGGCAGCGTCTCGCGCACACCGATCAGGAGCTGGTAGCAGTCGGCCGGATGCGTGGCGGCACTCTGCGTCGGTACGAGCGGCTGATGCGCCCGCACGAGCAGATGCAGCAGCCCCAGCTTCGCGTCCCACGGCAGCACCTCTACCGCCGCCACCAGCGAGAACCCGGTGACGGGACGGCCCTTACCCGCGAACCACCGCTGCCGTGGCAGCCACTCGCGAAGCAGCGGATCGAGGGACGCAAGGAGGCCCGGACTCGTCGAAGCGGAGTGCACGGAGCGGGTGACGGCTTCCGACATGGCGTCGCGTCCTTTCCCCAGGACCCGGAAACCGGGTGAGTCGGGGTGTTACTGATGCGTGCCCAGGGCGGGGCGGGGGAAACCGCCCCGCCCCGTTCTACTCCTACCTGCTTCTTCTCCCTGTTTCTAGGCCATGTCCTTGCGGAGTCGGAACCAGTAGAAGCCGTGTCCGGCGAGGGTGAGGAGGTAGGGGAGTTCGCCGATGGCGGGGAAGCGGA
>NZ_JAPWHT010000517.1:0-6965 GCF_027270795.1 Streptomyces sp. ActVer | reverse complement strand
GCTGCGCCGGCGGCGTGCCGGTGCCGCCCTGCGGCTGGACACCGCCGCCGGGCCGGGAGTTCTGGTTGCCCGGGCCGCCGCCCCCGAAGGGCAGCAGCGAGGACGGGGAGAGTGAGGGGCCCCAGCCCATGAACGCCATGCCGAGCACGACCGCGTACCCGATGCAGACGACGCCCAGGAGGAGACCGATCCGGCGCAGCAGCCTGGCTCTGCGCCCGGAGTTGTCAACGAACACGGGACCGTCTGCGGACCCTTTGGACCCGATGGACCCGTTGCCGCGTTTGCGGCGGCGCCCGCGGCCGTGGCCGGCGGCGCGGGATTCGATGGAAGGCTCGAGATGCATTCCCCGGATATTAGGCAGCCTTTATGTGTCCGAAACTCTGATTTCCTTGTGGGACGGCCATGAGAAATGCCTGATCCTGTCGTTTCCCTGAGAGAGTTCGGCTCGGCTTCGTGCACCACGGTCGCCTGTGAGACGTTTTCGGTCCACGACGTGAACCAGAGAGCGGTGCATACGCAATGCGGAGTTTCCTCAAGCCGACTGCCGGGTTCGTCTGTCTGGCGGCCCTGACCTGCGCCGGGTGCTCCTCGGAACCGGACTCGGAGTCGTCGTCATCGTCGTCCTCACAGCCGTCGGCGACGGGGGCGGCCTCGGCGGAGTCGGCCACCACCACGTACGCCCCGTACGTCAGCGCCACCACCGCCTCCGACAACGACTCGGCCGGCTCCCCGGCCACGTACAACCTCGCCTTCGTCATCGCGGGCGGCAGCAGCTGCACGCCGAAGTGGAACGGCACGACGGCCATCGGCGACTCGGCGGTCAAGTCCCGCATATCGGCGCTCACTCGGTCCGGCGGCGCCGTGCGCGTCTCCTTCGGCGGCGCCTCCGGCAAGGAGCTCGCCTCGACCTGCGACAGCGCCTCCGAACTGGCCGCCGCCTACGGGGCCGCGCTCGACGCCGCCGGGGCGACGGAGGCCGACTTCGACATCGAGGGCGAGCAGTTGACCGACTCCGACTCGGTCGCGCTGCGCTCCGAGGCGATCGCCCTCCTCCAGAAGGAGCGCTCCGACCTGGCGGTCACCTTCACCCTGCCCGTGATGCCGTCCGGGCTCGACGGCGACAGCGTGGCGCTGCTGGAGTCCGCCAACGACAACGGCGTCCAGGTCTCCACGGTCAACATCATGACCATGAACTACGGCAGTTCGTACGACGAGGACATGGGCGACTACGCCGAGACGTCGGCCCAGGCCGCCCACGATCAACTTCAGGACATCTTCGGGCTGTCGGACGCCGGGGCCTGGAAGGGGCTCGCCCTCACCTCGATGATCGGCGTCAACGACGTGGACAACGAGACGTTCTCCCTGTCCGACGCGGCGCAGGTTCGCTCGTTCGCGGAGGAGAAGGGGGTTGCGTGGGTGTCGATGTGGTCGACGTTCCGGGACCAGCAGTGTGAAGGCGACGATGCGTCTTCGGATGACGCTGCGACGAATTGCAGTGGGGTTGATCAGGGGGCCGGGGATTTCGCGGAGGCGTTCACCGGGTGATTGGGGTCACATTTCGACTGCGGGTGGGTGGGGGTTGCTCGCGCCCCGCGGCGGAGCCGCAAATGTCACCGCCCCGCGCCCCTAAAGACGAAAGGCCAGCGCTACCGCCCGGGCCGTTCGTCTTCGGGGGCGGTAGCCCCTTGCTTTTTAGGGGCGCGGGGAACTGCGCGACCAGCCCCCACCGGGCCCGCACCCGAAAACCGGCCCAACCAGCGGAGCTACCGGCGCCTATGCACAAGGCGTCCCGCGCACACAGTTGCCACGCACGCCCCGTCCTCGTCGAAGACCGCGAGGTCGGCCCGGCCCCCGGCCTCGATCCCCGCGGGGCGGACCCGGGCCAGGACGACCACGTCGTTACGCCCGGCCGCACCCCTCAGCGCGACCGAATCGACGTACTGCTCCAGAACCGCCACCGCACCCGACTTCAGCACCGCGTGCACCCGTTCGCGCGGCGTCGGAGCATCCGGGAGCGGGCCCTCAAGGACGAGGCCAGGCCCGAGCACCCCGGGCCACCGCCGCACACGCGCACCCGGAAAACGCTCCTGAAGGCCGGCCAGCGACCCCGTCGCGGCAACCCGGTCGCCCTCCACGGCGACAGCCCCGTCCTTGACCGGATCGGGGTCGCCCCAGGCGTACCGCAACTCGTCCGCGACGTGAATCGTCAGCACAGCAAAGCCAGTTGGAACACTGATCGCACCGGTCGGGGCACTAGTTGGAGGCGAGGAGCTTGAGCTCCGGGTGGGCCGTGCCGCCCTCGATCGCCGTCGACGAGATGTGCGACTGGACCCGCTCGTCGACGGGGTCGTTCGCCGGGTCGTCGTGGACGACGAGGTGCTCGTACGTCGTGGCCCGCTGGGCCGGGACGCGGCCCGCCTTGCGGATCAGATCGATGATCTCCATGCGGTTGGAGCGGTGCTTGGCACCGGCCGAGGAGACGACGTTCTCCTCCAGCATGATCGAACCGAGGTCGTCCGCGCCGTAGTGAAGCGACAGCTGGCCGACCTCCTTGCCCGTCGTCAGCCAGGAGCCCTGGATGTGGGCGATGTTGTCCATGAAGAGCCGCGCGATGGCGATCATCCGCAGGTACTCGAAGAGCGTGGCCTGCGTACGGCCCTTGAGGTGGTTGTTCTCGGGCTGGTACGTGTACGGGATGAAGGCCCGGAAGCCACCCGTCCGGTCCTGCACGTCACGGATCATCCGCAGGTGCTCGATGCGCTCGGCGTTGGTCTCGCCGGTGCCCATCAGCATGGTGGACGTGGACTCCACGCCCAGGTTGTGCGCGGCCTCCATGATCTCCAGCCAGCGCTCGCCGCTCTCCTTGAGCGGGGCGATGGCCTTGCGGGGCCGCGCGGGCAGCAGCTCGGCCCCGGCGCCGGCGAAGGAGTCGAGCCCGGCGGCGTGAATGCGCTGGATCGCCTCCTCGGCGGAGACCTTGGAGATACGGGCCATGTGCTCGACCTCGCTCGCCCCCAGGCTGTGGATGACGAGCTGCGGGTAGGCGGCCTTGATCGCGGCGAAGTGCTTCTCGTAGTACTCGACGCCGTAGTCCGGGTGGTGCCCGCCCTGGAACATGATCTGCGTCCCGCCGAGCTCGACGGTCTCCGCGCAGCGGCGCAGGATGTCGTCCAGATCCCGCGTCCAGCCCTTGGCGGTGTCCTTCGGCGGCGCGTAGAAGGCGCAGAACTTGCACGCCGTGACGCACACGTTCGTGTAGTTGATGTTCCGCTCGATGATGTACGTCGCGATGTGCTCCGTACCGGCGTACCGACGGCGGCGTACGGCGTCGGCGGCGGCGCCGAGCGCGTGCAGCGGGGCGTCGCGGTAGAGGTCGAGCGCCTCTTCCGGGGTGATCCGCCCACCCTCGGCGGCACGGTCGAGGACGGACTGGAGGTCGGCCTTCTCGGTCACCGGAGCGGTCCCTTTCATAGGGGTGTGGACGGACTGATCCAGCGTACGCCAGGACATGTGATCACCCGACGTCAGGCCGTGTGGTCACCCGGACGTCAGGCCGCGTACGCCCCGATGAGCAGGCCCACGAAGGCTCCCGCGATCAGGAAGGGCCCGAACGGCATGGAGGTCTTGCGACCGGCCCTGTGGACGACGACGAGCCCCAGCCCGTACAGCCCGCCGAACAGGAACCCGGCGAAGGTGCCGAGCAGCAGGGCTCCCCAGCCGTACCAGCCGAGTACGGCTCCGATCCCCAGCGCCAGCTTCACGTCACCGAAGCCCATGCCGTTCGGGTTGATGAGGAAGAGCACGAAGTAGCCGCCACCGAGGGCGAGGGACCCGTACAGCGCGGTCAGCCATTCCCCGGCGTTCTCGGGCGCGGCGGCTGCTCCTACGAGCAGGACCAGGGCGGCTCCCGCGAGCGAGAGCGTCAGCACGTCCGGCAGCCGCTGCACGGTGAAGTCCACAACGGCGAGCAGCACGCCGAGGGGCGCGACCAACAGCCAGACACCCAGCTCGGGCCGGGTACCGGTCGCTGCCGCAAGCGCCGCGCAGACGAGCGCGGTCGCGAGGGCGACGAGGGGGGTGCTGGGCCCGTACGCCTGCCCCCCACACTCCCGGCAACGCGCCAGCCCGACCCGGCCGACGATGAGATGCCCTTCGGGACACCGCGTCTGCCACGGCTCGTCGGGGGCGACGGAGAAACGGTGGGCTGCGCGGGGCACGAACAGACCGACGACGCCGCCCCAGAGTGCGGCGCCGCCGATCATCAGCAGGTCGATCGGCTGGAAACCGCTCATCCCACTGCGGCCACGCCGCTGCGCCAAGCCGGCAGCAGCTCGTCCAGCAAAGCCTCGGTCCTGGGCGGCAGCCCACGAGCACCGCTGCGCGAGACCAGATCCGACGCGAGCCTCTTCAACCGCTCGCTGTCACCGGTGGCATGCGTCGCCCGAAGCAGCTCGTTCCACAACCGCTCATCGCCCGGCGCGGAGCCGAGCGCCGCGTTCAACGCCTCGATCGCCTTCTCCGCCCGGTCCTTCTCCAGGTGGAACGCGGACAGGGCGAGCCCGATGTCCGCGACGAGCAGGGGCAGTTGCGCGTCGATGATCTCGTGGGTCAGCCACCCGTACCGCCCCGCGGTCCGCTCGGCCAGCAACGGCCCCCGCACCAGCACCAGCGCGTCGGTCAGCAGACGCCCGCGCACGGCACGGCTGTTGGCGCCCCGCCCCTGCGTGGCCTCGTGGTACAGCGACCGCAGCACATCCAGGTCGGACACGACGGACTTGGCGAGCTTGAGCCGCCCGGTCGAGTCGGTGCCGAGCCGCGGCGTACCGTCCGGGTCGTTGCCGAGCCAGGCGCGCAGCCGCTCGACGAGCGCGTCCCGGACGTCGTCCGTGACACCGCGCGGCCAGAGCGCGGAGGACAGCACCCGCGGGTGCACGCCCTCGCGGTGCAGAAGCAGCAGCGCCAACGCCTCGTGCAGCAGCGGGCTGCGCTCACCGTCCGGCGTTTCGAGGCCGATGATCTCGTACGGGCCGACGAGCCGCGCGTACACCGCGGGACGCCCCTGCTCGCTGATGTCGACGAGGAACGGCGGGGTGGTGGTCGGGCGGTCGTCGTCGCGCTCGGGGTCGGCGTCGGTGAACAGCTCGACGACAGCCCGCTGCTGGGACACCGGCAGGAGCTGCGCGTCGAGTTCGAGGCCGAGGAGCGGCGCGAGGAGCTTGCCCTCGCTGGTGATCTCCATCTCCCAGGCGGCACCGGGCAGATCGCCCGACTGCGTGCCGACGAGGTACCCGATGCCCAACCTGCTTGCGTCGGCGGCGAGTTCGGCGAGCGTGACGGCGTCCTCGGCGGACGGCTCGGCGGCCAGCAGTACGAGGTGCGGGGCCCAACGGGTGTGCTGGGCAGGGCCCGTACGGCCGGTCAGGACCGAGTCGTGCCCTGCGGCACCGAGCGCACCGCGCCGCTGCCGTGTCTCCGCCTCCATGGTCTCCACGAGCGCCTCGATGTCGTCGAGGTGGCGGAGCCGGTTGGGCGCGAGGGGCGTGAGGTCCTCGCCGAAGCCGACGAGAGTGATCGTCATGCGGTCGGACCAGCCGTTGGTGGCCAACTCGGCGGCCACGGAGGCGAACACGCCCGCCCGGTCCTGCTCGCGGCCGCTCAGCGAGACGATGCCGGGCACGGCCTCCAGGTTGAGGAGGAGCCGCGAGTCGTCCATCGTGCCGAGGCTGACGAGGCCGGGGTACGGGGCGGCCGTGTCGACGTCCTCGTACCGCTCGGCGTCTGCGCGGGCCAGCATCCAGAACGTCTGGTCCTGCCCGAGCTGCCAGGGCGCCGGCGGCTTCCCGGCGGGCTGGGCGAGCTGGAGGTGCAGGTCGCCGTTGCCGCTCATCCAGGCCGCGTAGACGGTCGGCAGCGGCCGGGACTCACCCGCGAGCGAGGCGGCGAGCCCGCGCAGGGAGAGGTCGAGAAGGCGCACGCCCTCGGGGTCGGCCCCCACCAGCAGCGCGTCCTGCGCGTCGGCGGCGGCGCCGGTGGGCGTCGGCGGTTCCATGCCGCGCCGCCCGCCGACGGCACCGAGGGCGGACTGCCACAGCGCCTGACGCCGGCGCCGGCCGAGGGCGCCGAGGAGTCCGGCGGCGAGAAGGGGCGCGCCGAGCAGTGCCTGCGGCAGCCCGAACCCGCCGTCTTCGCCGGCGGCCGGGGCGGCATGCTCCTGACCCTGCTGCCCCTGCTGTCCTCGCTGCCCGTCCTGGCCCTGCGGGTGTCCCTGGTCGGGGGCGGGCCGCTGCTCGGGAAGGCTGATGTGGGCGGTGTCGCGGTCGAGGGATCCGGAGCCGCCGCCCTGCCGGCCGCCGGCGCCCTCGGCACCGCCGGTCCTGGCGTAGTCGGAGATCTGCTGCTGAACTTCCTCCGAGACCTTCGGGGCCTCGTCGGGCATCTCCACCAGCTCGCCGCCGCGGGCGTCGCCGGGCATCTCCATGATCCAGCCGGGCCGGATGAGGCTGGCCTCGGAGAGCTTCGAACCGTCGGGCTGCGTACGGTCCTTGTTGAGCTGGTAGATCTCCTTGTACCGCCGCCCGTCGCCGAGGTGGCGCTCGGCGACCTCCCAGAGGGAGTCGTGGTGACGGCCCTCGGGCGGCTGGATCCGGTAGAACTTCGTGTCGTCGTCCGAGGCGTGGGCGCCGGTCCCGCTCTCGGCGTGCGCGGCGGCGGAGGCCGCCTGCTCGACCAGAGCGGCGGCCGTCGAGGCCGCCTGCTCCTGCTGCTGGCCCAGCAGCCCGCCCGGCGTCTGCTGCGCAGCCGCGGCGGCCGGCCGCTGGTTCCCCTCCAGTTGCTGCCCGAGCTGCGACAGCCCCGGCGTGAAGCTCGCCGCGGTCGCGCCGACGGGCAGCGGCGCCGCGACGGGCGGGGGCGGGGGCCCGCCGCGCTCGTGGCACTCGGGGCGGTTCCGGTGCTCGGGCTGATGG
>NZ_JAPWHT010000516.1:0-6977 GCF_027270795.1 Streptomyces sp. ActVer | reverse complement strand
GCGCGGGGAACTGCGCGACAAGCCACATCCGGACCCGCACCCGACAACACACCCCACGGGGCCTGGGGCGGAGCCCCAGGGGACGGGATTGGGCAGGGGCGGCAGGGGCGAGAAAACGGACCGTCAGTCCAAGTAGCCCCTCAGTTGGTCTGCGAAGGCGTGGTCCCGGAGTTTGTTGAGGGTCTTGGATTCGATCTGGCGGATGCGTTCTCGGGTTACGCCGAAGATGCGGCCTATCTCCTCCAGCGTGCGGGGGCGGCCGTCCGCGAGGCCGTAGCGGAGTTGGACAACCTTCCGCTCGCGCTCGCCCAGCGTGGAGAGCACCGCCTCCAGGTGCTCCCGGAGGAGCAGGAACGCCGCCGACTCCACCGGACTCGTCGCATCCCCGTCCTCGATCAGGTCCCCGAGAGCCACATCGTCCTCCTCGCCCACAGGAGCGTGGAGGGACACCGGCTCCTGGGCAAGGCGCAGGACCTCACTGACCCGTTCGCTCGGGAGGTCGAGGTGCGCCGCGACCTCCTCCGGCGTCGGCTCATACCCCCGCTCCTGCAGCATCCGCCGCTGCACCCGTACCACCCGGTTGATCAACTCGACCACGTGGACGGGCACTCGGATCGTCCGGGCCTGGTCGGCGAGAGCCCGGGACATGGCCTGGCGGATCCACCAGGTCGCGTACGTCGAGAACTTGTACCCACGGGCGTAGTCGAACTTCTCGACCGCCCTGATCAGCCCCAGGTTTCCCTCCTGGACCAGATCGAGCATGGTCAGCCCGCGCCCCACGTACCGCTTGGCGACGGAGACGACCAGCCGGAGGTTCGCCTCGATGAGCCGGCGCTTGGCCATCCGGCCCATGACCACCAACTTGTCGAGGTCCAGGGCGAGTTGACTGTCCAGGTCGGAGGCCAGCCGCAGCCTCTCCTCCGCGAAGAGGCCGGCCTCGACCCGGCGCGCCAGCTCCACCTCCTCCGCCGCGGTGAGCAGCGGGATCCGGCCGATCTCCCGCAGGTACTGGCGGAACAGGTCGGACGAGGGCCCACCGGTGTCCGTACGCCCGCGGGGCACTTCCACCGGCTCCGGCGCCTCGGTCTCCACGAGGGTGACGGGCGGCTCCTCGGGCTCGGCCGGCGAGCCCTCCGGCTCCGCCGCCGTCTCGGGGTGGTGCGCGACACGGCTCTGCGGCGGTACGGCCGCGATGACGTCGGAATCCGCGTCCGTGTCGCTGGTGTTGTCGGTCTGGGTGAGGGTCTGGGTCTGCACGGGGGCGACCTCCAGGAATGTCGCTGCTGAGGCGTGCGGCAGCGGTACGTCAGGGATGGGGCCGACGGCCTTGCCGCTGTCCCTCCCGAAGTCATTGAGCGGAACCGCGGGGACATTGGACCCGTCGCGTTCGGGTCGGCCGCGCTCCGAGGACTCAGGCACCGGAACCCAGTGTGGAGTACGACACATCGTCGCCACGAGGGGCGTGCGGTGACTTTTTGAGTCCGGTCCGTGACCGCGTGGTTACCCTCGCGGAAAACTCGTGTGCCCGTGCGTGCCCTGATCTGGCACGATCCCCGAGTCTCCGGTTCCGATTACGGGGCACACGAGACGGTCCGCCGTGACAGTGCTGCCGGGTCCGAACGGCTGCGCCACTGGGCGGCCGGCGCCGGTCTCGAGCTGACGTACATCTCGCGGCTCGCGCCGGACGCCTTCACAGCCGATGGTCACGTTGCCGGGTTCCCCGTCGTACGCCGCCGAATCGGCCCGTGCGCGAGAAGGCCCGAGAAGTGCGCCCGTCTCAGAGCGCGCTCGCGCCCTTCTCGCGCAGCGCCTGGTCGTACTGCTGGAGCACCCACAACTCGTTCTGTACGGCGGCCAGCTGGGCCGGGTCGCCCTGGGCGGTGGCGCGGGCGAGGGCGCCCTGGACGTCCCTGACGCGGCGCTCCACGGCACGGCGGCGGACGGTGACCAGCTGCTCGCCCGCGTAGTGCTCGTCGACGGTCTTGCGCATGATGGCCTCGACGGCCAGCTCGGTGACCATGGCGCGAACCGCGTCGTCGGAAGCGGCCTCGCGGACGCGGACCAGGTACTCCTGCGGGTCCTGGACGCCGTACTCCGCGCCGCCCGCCTCGATGATCGTCTCGCGGACGGCCGCGTACGGCGGGGCGGTGAACTCGTCCACGCCGTACGCGTCGAAGGCCGGGGAGACCAGGTCGGGGCGCTGGAGGGCGAGCTTGAGGAGTTCGCGCTCGGTGGCGAAGACCGGGTTGCGGAGGGTCAGGGCGGGGCCGGAGGACGGCCTGGGTCCGCTGTTCTCGAAACTCTGCGGGGGGCGGCCGGTGCTCGTGGGCGCGGGGCCCTTGCCGCCGCGGTCGCGGGCCCAGCGGGCCAGCTGGGCGACGCGCTTGACGACGAACTGCGTGTCGAGGATGCCGAGCATGCCGGCGAGCTGGACGGCGACCTCGTGCTGGGCGCCGCTGTTCTTGATGCGGGCCACGATCGGGGCCGCCTCGTCGAGCGCGGCGGCGCGGCCCGCGGGGGTCTCCAGGTCGTAGCGCAGGATGATCTGGCGCAGGGCGAACTCGAAGAGCGGGGTGCGCGGTTCGACGAGGTCGGCGACCGCCGCGTCGCCCTTCGCGAGGCGCAGCTCGCAGGGGTCCATGCCGTCCGGGGCGATCGCGATGTACGTCTCGGCGGCGAACTTCTGGTCGTCCTCGAAGGCGCGCAGGGCTGCCTTCTGGCCGGCCGAGTCGCCGTCGAAGGTGAAGATCACGCGCGCCGAGCCGTTGTCCATCAGGAGCCGTCGGAGGATCTTGATGTGGTCGCCG
Source organism: Streptomyces sp. ActVer (assembly GCF_027270795.1). Taxonomy (NCBI): domain Bacteria; kingdom Bacillati; phylum Actinomycetota; class Actinomycetes; order Kitasatosporales; family Streptomycetaceae; genus Streptomyces; species Streptomyces sp. ActVer. Next base: position 4,170 of record NZ_JAPWHT010000516.1, on the reverse strand, counting down.
CCGAAGGCCGTGCCGCAGGTCGCGATGGCGGTGGTGATGCCGGCGAGGTGGCAGGCCATCACGTCCGTGTAGCCCTCGACCACGACGGCCCGGCTGCTCTTGGCGATGTCCTTCTTGGCGAGGTCGATGCCGTAGAGGACCTGGGACTTGCGGTAGATCGGCGTGTCGGGTGTGTTCAGGTACTTCGGGCCGTTGTCCGACTCGTACAGCTTTCGGGCGCCGAAGCCGACGACCTCGCCGCCGATGTCGCGGATCGGCCACATGAGGCGGCCGCGGAAGCGGTCGATGGGGCCGCGGCGGCCCTCCTGGGAGAGGCCGGAGAGGAGGATCTCCTTGTCGCTGAAGCCCTTGCCGCGGAGGTAGCGCGTGAGGTGGTCCCAGCCCTGGGGGCTGTAGCCGACGCCGAAGTGGGTGGCCGCGGCCTGGTCGAACCCGCGCTCGGCGAGGAACTTGCGGCCGGTGTCGGCCTCGGAGCCGGTGTCGAGCTGCTCGATGTAGAACTGGGCGGCGATCTTGTGGGCCTCGACCAGGCGGATGCGCTCGCCGCGCTGGTGGGAGGGGTTGTAGCCGCCCTCCTCGTAGCGCAGCGTGATGCCTGCCTGGCCGGCGAGGCGCTCGACCGACTCCGAGAAGGTGAGGTGGTCGACCTTCATCACGAACGTGATGGTGTCGCCGCCCTCCTGGCAGCCGAAGCAGTGGAAGAGCCCCTTGCTCGGGCTGACCTGGAAGGAGGGCGACTTCTCGTCGTGGAAGGGGCAGAGACCCTTGAGGTTCCCGCCGCCCGCGTTGCGCAGTTGGAGGTACTCGGAGACCACGGCGTCGATCGGGACCGCGTCCCGAACAGCCTTCACGTCCTCGTCGTTGATCCTTCCAGCCACGCATGGATTCTACGGGGACGGTGTGACAGTCGAGCGCCGCCGTCTGTCATGGGACCAGACTGTCCAGCGGAACGTGCGGGTCCGCGAGTGCCTCGGAGTCCACCTGGGTCCGGCTCCGGATCAGTTGTTGGATCGGGTCCGTGACGTCCCACACATTCACGTTCATCCCGGCCAGCACCCGTCCCTCCTTCACCCAGAAGGCGATGAACTCCCGCTTGCCCGCGTCTCCCCGGATCACCACTTGGTCGTACGTGCCCGGGGGCGCCCAGCCCGAGTACTCGAGCCCTACGTCGTACTGGTCGGAGAAGAAATAGGGCACCCTGTCGTACGTCAGCTCGCGGCCCAGCATCGCGCGGGCCGCCGCCGGGCCGCCGTTCAGGGCATTCGCCCAGTGCTCGACGCGCAGGCGGGTGTCGAACAGCGCGTGGTGGAAGGCGGCCACGTCACCGGCCGCGTAGATGTCGGGGTCGGAGGTGCGCAGCCGCTCGTCGACCGCGATGCCGCCGCCGTGCGCGCGGTCGGCCATCGTGAGGCCCGCGGCCTCGGCGAGGCCGGTGCGCGGGGCGGCACCGATGGCGGCCAGGACGTCGTGCGCGGGGTGCTCCTCGCCGTCGTCCGTGCGGGCCGCCAGGACCATGCCGTCCTGGCCGGTGATCTCGGTGAGCCGGGCGCCGAAGTGGAAGCGGACGCCGTGCTCGCGGTGCAGTTCGGCGAAGAGCTGGCCGAGCTCGGGGCCGAGGACCGAGTGCAGCGGGGTCGGCCCGGGCTCGACGACGGTGACCTCGGCGCCGTACTCACGGGCGGCCGCGGCGACTTCCAGGCCGATCCAGCCCGCGCCCGCGATGACGAGGTGGCCGTTGTCCCGGCCGAGGGCGGTCAGTACGTGCTTGAGGCGCTCCGCGTGGGCGAGGCGCCGCAGGTGGTGGACGCCCGCGAGGTCGGTGCCCGGGATGTCGAGGCGGCGCGGTTCGGAGCCCGTCACGAGCAGCAGTTTGTCGTAGTGGACGAGCGTGCCGTCGTCACCGAAGCGGACGGTCTTCGCGGTCCGGTCGATGGCGTCGACGGTCTGGCCGAGGTGCAGCTCGACGTCGTTGCGCGCGTACCAGGCGGGCTCGTGCACGAAGACGCTGTCGCGCTCCTCCTTGCCGAGCAGATAGCCCTTGGACAGCGGCGGGCGTTCGTACGGGTGGTCGCGCTCGTCGCAGATCAGTATCACGCGGCCGGTGAAGCCCTCCGCCCGGAGCGTCTCGGCCGCCTTCGCGCCGGCCAGTCCGCCTCCGACGATGACGAATGTCTGATCTGCGTCGACCACTTGATGCCTCCTCGTAAGGATGTCGCCACATGCGAGCGTCCCGCACGGAGCGTGATGGGGGAAGAGGGAGTGGCCCGATCAGGCCACGCAGGGTCACGCCCTCCCCGTCCGGACGCCACAGCTACCCCGTGAGCCTCGCATGCAGTGATCGCGCGGAGGCGTCCGTCAGGGACGCGATCTGGTCGACGATCACCCGCTTGCGGGCACGGTCGCCCGACGCCTGGTCGAACAGGGCTCGAAACTGCGGGTCCAGGCCGTCCGGCGCGCGGGCGGTGAGCGCCTCCGCGAGCTCGGCGACCACGATCCGCTGGTCGGCGCGGAGCCGCTCCTGCTCGGCACGCTGCATGACGTACCGGTCGGCGACGGCCTTGAGGACCGCGCACTCCAGGCGGGCCGCGTGCGGGACGACCAGCTCGGCCGCGTACCGCGTGAGCCGGCCCATCCCGTACGCCGCGCGCGTGGCGCCCTCCGCGGCGAGGCAGAACCGGCCGATGAGCTGGCTGGTGGCGTCCTTCAGCCGGGCCTGCGCGACCGCGGAGCCGTCGTAGCCGTGCGGCCACCACTCCTGGTCCAGGAGGCGGTCGAGGGCTTCGCCGAGCTCGGCGGGGTCGGTGTCCACCGGGACGTACCGCCCGACGGCCACCGCGAAGATCTCCTGCCGCTCGGGCTCCGCGTGCAGGCAGTTGGGGTCGATGTGGCCCGCGTGGAGGCCGTCCTCGACGTCGTGCACCGAATACGCCACGTCGTCGGCCCAGTCCATGACCTGGGCCTCGAAGGTGGTGCGGGTGCCGGGGGCGCCCTCGCGGACCCAGTCGAAGACGGGGCGGTCGTCGTCGTAGACCCCGAACTTCGGGGACTTCGGGTCGGTCGGGTGGGCGCCGCGCGGCCAGGGGTACTTCGTCGCCGCGTCCAGGGCGGCGCGGGTGAGGTTGAGGCCGACGCTGACGAGGTCGCCGCTCTCGTCGCTTCTCACGAAGCGCTTGGGTTCGATACGGGTGAGCAGTCTCAGCGACTGCGCGTTGCCCTCGAAGCCGCCGCAGTCCTCCGCGAACTCGTTCAGTGCCTGCTCTCCGTTGTGCCCGAAGGGCGGGTGGCCCAGGTCGTGGGAGAGACAGGCCGCCTCGACGAGGTCGGGGTCGCAGCCGAGGGCGGCGCCCAGCTCGCGGCCGACCTGGGCGCACTCCAGGGAGTGGGTCAGGCGGGTGCGGGGGCTCGCGTCCCAGACCTGGCTCCGGGTGCCGGGGGTGACGACCTGGGTCTTGCCGGCGAGGCGGCGCAGGGCCGAGGAGTGCAGTACGCGGGCCCGGTCGCGCTGGAAGGCGGTGCGGCCGGGGCGTTTGTCCGGTTCGGTGGCCCAACGGTCCACTGACGTGGGGTCGTAGCCGGGGGGTGCGATGTGGTGGTCGTACGGGGGTTGGGTGGTGTCGGTGCTGGTGCCTTCCATGTCTTGAACAGTAAGCGGAGCGGCTGACAATTGGGGCGCGAGTCATTTGCGCCTGCGCGTCTGCCGGGGGCGGTTCGTTTGCGGGTGCGGGTTCGTTGTGGCTTGTCGCGCAGTTCCCCGCGCCCCTTAGGAGGCGCAGTCGGCGCCGATGCTTTCAGGGGCGCGGGGAACTGCGCGATCAGCCATGACGGACCCGCAGTCGACACACCGGGCCGAGCGGAGTGCCTACGCCGAGGCCAGGGCCGGCGTCTCGGCGGTCGCGGTCGCCATCGCCTGGTCGTAGCGGTGGAGGATCAGGCGGGCCATTGACGGGTGGGCGCCGAGGGGGGCCGAGGCGATCCAGGGGGCGGCGGCCGCGCACTCGGTGGAGAAGCGGCCGGGGGCCGTGAAGTAGGAGGCGACGGCGACGCGGTGCCGGCCCCGGGCGGTGAGGGCTCGTACGGCTTCGGGGACGGTGGGGGCCGCGGCGGAGGCGTACGCGGGGACGACGGGGACGCCGAGCCGCCCGGCCAGGAGGCCCGCGGTGCGGCGGGTGT
>NZ_JAPWHT010000515.1:0-6983 GCF_027270795.1 Streptomyces sp. ActVer | reverse complement strand
GCTCCGGCGGCACACGCCTGCACGTCCTGGACTACGGGGGCGACGGCGTCCCGCTGGTCGTGCTGCCCGGCATCACCAGTCCGGCTGTGACGATGGACTTCGTGGCTCGTGAACTGACGTCTCTGGTCCGGCCGTTGGTCGTCGACGTCCGTGGGCGCGGGCTGTCCGACGGCGGTGGCTCGTACGGTCCTGAGGAGTACGCCGAGGACACCGAGGCCGTCGTCGCGGGCCTCGGCCTCCACCGGCCGGTCCTCTTCGGGCACTCCATGGGCGCTCGGATCGCGGCCGTGACCGCCGTGCGGGCCAAGGTGGGGCTGCGGGGCACCGTGCTGGGCGATCCGCCGATGAGCGGGCCCGGACGCGGGCCCTATCCCACCGCCCTGGACGCCTTCCTCGACCAGCTCGCGCAGGCGCGGCGCGGTACCGACGCGGACGAGGTGGCCCGGTCCTGGCCGCGCTGGCCGCGCCGTGAGCAGGAGTTGCGGGCCCGCTGGCTGGCGAGTTGTGACACGGAGGCGGTCACTGCCACGCACCGCGGCTTCGAGAGCGAGGACTTCTTCGGCTGGTGGCCCTCCGTTCCCGGGCCCGCGGCACTGTTGTACGGCGCGGACAGCCCTGTCGTCACCGCGGAGGGTGCGGCGGAGGCGGCGCGGCTGCTGCCGTCGGCCGTACTGACCGAGATCCCGGACGCCGGCCACATGCTGTTCTGGGACAACCCGACCGCCGCGCTCACGGCCCTGCGCCAGGTACTGCGCCCGATGCTGGCGTGACGCCGGTGCGCGGGTTCCCGGAGACCGCAGGTCCGGCTAACGACTCGATCAAGTGCCGTGCTTAAGTGGGCTCCATGGGTGACGAAACCTCAACCCCGACGTCCACGCCTCCCGGACCTCCGCCCGCGCTCACCGCCGCGCCCGGCTACCAGGTCCGCCGCCTCTACCAGGCGTATCTGGCGGCCTGGATCCGTGCCGTCGACCCGACGCTCACGGGCCCGCAGTTCGCGGTGCTCCAGGCCGTCGAAGCGGCGCCGGGGAGCGACCAGCGATCCATGGCGTCCGCGGTCTCCCTGGACACGTCGACGATGGCGGACGTCGCCCGGCGACTGGAGAACCGGGGCCTGATCGTGCGCAGGACGGCCGCCGACGACGGTCGCCGCAAGCTGCTCCATCTCACGGAGGAGGGCGAGCAGACCCTCCAGGGCGCGAACCACCGCGCGCGCCAGCTCGACGAACGCCTTCTCGGACCGTTCGGCCCCGAGCGGCGCGAAGAAGTCATGCATCTGCTCACGTCCCTCGCCGACCACTGGGAGGGACTGGCCGAGGACTCGTAACCCGCCGCCGCGGACAGCGGTTCCCCGGTCGCCGACCACCGTACGCATCCCACGTACGCAGGACACCCGGAGGACCCTGTGACCGACCACCGCATCGGCATGATCGTGCCCAGCTCGAACCTGACCATGGAGACGGAGCTGCCGCGCATGATGCGGCAGCGCGAGTCCGTGGTTCCGGAGGACCGGTTCGTCTTCCACAGCAGCCGCATGCGGATGCGGCACGTCACGCCCGAGCAGCTGCGAGCCATGAACGCGCAGACCGGGCGTGCGGCGCTGGAGCTGGCCGACGCCCGGCCCGACGTGGTCGCCACGGCCTGTCTCGTGGCGATCATGGCGCAGGGGCCGGGATACCACTGCACGGCCGAGGACGAGATCACCGGTGTGCTGCGCGCCGAGGGTTCCCAGGCCCCCGTGGTGTCGAGCGCCGGCGCCCTGCTCGACGGCATCAAGGCCCTGGGCGCCGGGCGTGTCGCGATCGTCACGCCGTACCTGAAGCCGCTGACCCAGCTGGTCGCGGACTACATCGAGGACGCGGGTGTCGAGGTCGTGGACGCGCTGAGCCTGGAAGTGCCGGACAACCTGGCCGTCGCCCGCCTCGACCCGGCCGACCTGCGCGAGCACTGGCGGCGGCTGGATCTGTCACGGGCCGACGCGCTCGTCCTGTCCGCCTGTGTCCAGATGCCTTCCCTGCCGTCGATCCAGCCGGTGGAGGACGCGGCGGGGCTGCCGGTGCTCTCGGCGGCCACCGCCACGGCGTACAGCATCCTCGTCGAACTCGGTCTGCCCACGGTCGTTCCCGGCGCGGGCAGCCTGCTCGGCGGCCAGGTCCCCGGCCCGGCGGGCGTCTGAGCGGTGCGGGACATCCTCGAAACCATCGACGCCTGGTGTACGGCGGGCACCCGCTTCGCCGTGGCGAGCGTGGTGCGCACCTGGTCCTCCGCGCCGAAGCAGCCCGGCGCCGCGATGGCGGTGTCCGAGCACGGCGAGGTGGCGGGCAGTGTGTCGGGCGGTTGCGTCGAGAGCGCGGTGTACGAGATGGCACGGCAGACCCTCGACACGGGCGAACCGGCAGGCGAGACGTTCGCCGTCGACGACGATGACGCGTTCGCGGTGGGCCTGCCCTGCGGAGGTTCGCTGGAGGTCGCCGTACGGCCCGTGGGTGAGGAGCAGTTCGCCCAGTGGTCGGCCCTTGCCGAGGCGGTGCGCCGGGGCCACAGAGTGGCAGCGGTGACAGTGCTGTCCGGTCCAGCTCCGGCAGGGGCTCGCCTGCTCGTCCTGGACGACGGTCGGGTCATGGGCACGGTCGGCGGGCGGGAGCGGGATGCTGAAGCAGCGGCGCTCCTGTCCCTCCGCGCCCGGGGAGACAGGTCGTCGGGTTCTCACCACGATGCCGGGTCCGACTGGGCCGCGGTGCGTCGTCTCACGGACGGAACGTGTGTCTTCGTCGAGTCGTTCGCGGCACCCCCGCGCATGTTGATCTTCGGTGCGATCGACTTCGCCGGAGCCCTGGCACGGCTCGGCGCGTTCCTCGGCCACCGGGTGACGGTGTGCGACGCACGCCCCGTGTTCGCCACGCCCGCCCGCTTCCCGGACGCGCACGAGGTCGTCGTCGACTGGCCGCACCGCTGGCTGGCCAGGACGGACGTCGACGAACGCACCGCCATCTGTGTGCTCACACACGACCCGAAGTTCGACGTCCCCTTGCTGGAGGTGGCGCTGCGCACCGACGCCGCATACGTGGGGGCGATGGGCAGCCGGCGCACCCACCGGGACCGGATGCGCCGCCTGCGCGAGGCGGGCGTGCCCGAGGCGGCTCTCACCCGGCTGCGCTCCCCCGTCGGTCTGGACCTGGGCGGCCGGAGCGCACAGGAGACGGCCGTGTCCATCGTGGCGGAGATCATCGCCCTGCGCTCGGGAGGCACGGGGCGCGCGCTCAGCACGACGACCGCGCCGATCCACCGTGTCGATCCCCGTGGCGCAGGACCGTACGAACTCCTCGCTCCTACTTGACCGCCCCGGCCAGCCCGTTGATGAAGAACCGCTGCAGTGCGACGAAGATCAGGACGATGGGCAGCAGGGTGATGACCGATTCCGCGCACACCAGGGTCCAGGCGGTGGAGTTCTGGCCGATGAAGTTGAACATGCCCACCGACAGTGTGTGCAGTTCGGGGCGGGAGAGGGTGAAGACCAGCGGGATGAAGAAGCTGTTCCAGGCGGTGATGCAGGCGAACAGGCCGACGGTCGCCAGCATCGGCCCGGACAGCGGCAGCATGATCCGCGAGAAGATCTGGTGGAAGCCGGCCCCGTCCACGCGGGCCGCGTCCTCAAGACCCCGGTCGATCGTCGTGAAGTAACCCATGAAGAGGAAGGTGCCGAAGACCATCCCGCCCGCCGACTGGACGATGATCACCGACCAGAGGGTGTTGAGGAGATGGAGCCGCTGGATCGGGTCGAAGACCGGGATGATCGTGTAGCCGTGCGGCAGGAAGAGCGTGACTACGACCAGGCCCAGCCAGATCTTCTTGCCGGGGAAGTCGGTGCGGGCCAGGACGTAGCCCGCCATCGAGGTGGCGAGGAGCGTCACGACGACCGTTCCCATGGCGAACAGGACCGTGTTGACGAAGAAGCGGCTGAAGTCCGCCTGCGTCCAGGCCTCGCTGTAGTTGGACCAGTGGAACTCGGACGGGATCGGGTTCAGTCCGCCGGAGAAGAAGCCGTCGGTGCTCTTGAGCGAGCTGCCCAGCGCCCACAGGAACGGGTAGAGCCAGATGAGCCCGCCGCCGAGCAGTGCGAGATGGAGCAGCCCGCGCCGGCCCTGACGCAGGCTCAGCCACGTCCGCGAGCGGGCGTGGACGCGTGGACAGTGTGGTCATCGACAGAATCCCTTCACTGACTGCGGGAGCGGGGCGCTCCCCCGACCGGCGCAGATCCGCGGCGAGGTGCCGGCCAGGCGTAGCTGGGTGTACGCGGCGATCATGAGCCAGGTCCACCGGTCCGCAGCGCGGGGGTCGCGGAGCCTCGGCACGGTCCAGCCGAGGGTCTGCTTGAAAAACCGGAACGTGTGTTCAAGGTCGAAGCGGCGCAAGAACGTCTGCCACAACCGGTCTACAGGCAAGGATGACGCGCCCACGCGTGAAGACCACAACCACAACGGTTTCGGGTCACTATCGCTCGGCAGGTGGTCCACGACGAGGCGGATCAAAGTGCCTTCCAACACCGGCAGATCACCGTCGTGGTCCAGCCACGATGTCACGCCGTGGATACAAGACCGGGCGCCCGCCGGCACCTGCCCGAGTGCCTCTGACCGGGATGTACGGCGCGGTGATCTCCCACTCGGTGTCCGAGGCGTCCGACGGATAGCGGCGCGGACGATTCACCGCGACGCACCCACCCACAAGACATCGATGATCAACATCACCATCTACAACGGACGCCGGTTACTTCACAGGCTCTAACGGTCGTCTCAGGTTCGCTCGTTAGGAAGTAGGCATCAGACAAGCGATGCAACCCGTATGTAGGAGGCTAGTGATGGCAGTCAACGCAGCGCCGTCCGGGGAAGCGCCGGCCGGTCGGTTGGCAGGCCTGTGGGTGCCCTGGTTGGTGATTGGCTTGTGGCTGGTGCTGGCGGCGGGCATGGTGCCGCTGAGCGGAAAGTTGAGCTCGGTGACCACCGACAGCGCCGTAGACACCCTGCCGGCCAGTGCCGAGTCCACCAAGGTGGCGGTGCTGGACGACAGTCTCCCCGGCGGTGACAACAACACGTTCGTCTTCGTGTACCACCGCGCCGGCGGCATGACCGACGCCGACCGCGCGACGGTCGAGCGCCACTACAACACCCTTGCCAAGCGGTACCCGCCGAAGGCGACGGCGGCCGACGAAGACGACGAGGGCTCACCGACGAGCCCCTCCACCGACCGCAAGGCGATGATGTTCACCCTCGAGGTGAGCACGACCTACGGCGCACCGGAGGACATCGTCGGCCCGTTGCGTGACGCCGCGAAGGACCGCCCCTCCGGCCTGGAACTCGACGTGACCGGCTCGGGCGCGATCGACGGCGACATGGATGCCGTCTTCGACGGCATCGACGTGCAGGTCCTCCTCACCACCATCGTCGTCGTCACGCTCCTGCTCATCCTCACCTACCGCAGCCCGGTGTTGTGGATCATCCCGCTGGTGGCCGTTGGCGCGGCCGCACTGACCTCGATGGGGACCGTCTACCTGCTCGTCAAGGGCTTCGGCATCGTGGTCAACGACCAGAACTCGGCGCTGCTGACGATCCTGGTATTCGGCGTCGGCACGGACTACGCGCTGTTGCTCATCGCTCGATATCGGGAGGCACTGCACCACCATGAGAACGTCCGGGTCGCGATGGTCCACGCGCTACGCGGCGCGGCGCCGGCCATCGTCGCGTCCGCGGCCACCGTGGTCGCCGGCCTGCTCTGCCTGCTCGTCGCGGACCTGAACAGCACCAGCGGGTTGGGCCCGATCGGTGCGGCCGGCATCCTGTGCGCGCTGGTGGCCATGCTGACGCTGTTCCCGGCGGTGCTCGTGGTGCTCGGCAGGCGGATCTTCTGGCCGGCCATCCCGCGGTTCAGCACGGCCGTGGAGGAGAAGCCGGGGCTGTGGGGACGGCTCGGCACCGCCATCAGCCGCCGCCGGTGGGTGGCGACGCTCGGCTCGCTCGGAGTCCTCGGCGTGCTCGCCCTCGGGCTGGCGGGCAACACCGGCGCCCTGCGGGAGCAGGACCAGTTCCTGTCCGCGCCGGAGTCGGTCAGCGGCTTCACCGTTCTCCGCCAGCACTTCCCGGAGCTCGGCGGCCAGCCGATGACGATCTTCACGCGGCCGGCGCACCAGGAGCGGGTGCTCGACATCGTCAAGGACACTCGCGGTGTGGCCCTGGCCATCCCGGAGCAGACCAGCGGTGGCTGGGCCAACATCTCCGTGTTCCCGAAGGACGCGCCGGACACCGTCGCAGAGTACGACACGATCAAGCGGGTGCGCACCGCCGTGCACGCGGTGAGCGGGGCGGAGGCGATCGTCGGCGGGCCGAGTGCGGAGAACCTCGACACCGAGGTGACCACCAAGCGCGACGAGAAGCTGGTGATCCCGCTGGTGCTCGCCGTCGTCCTGATCGTCCTCGGGCTGCTGCTGCGCGCGATCCTGGCCCCGCTGGTCCTGATGGCCACCGTGATCGTCTCATTCGCCGCAGCCTTCGGCGGCAGCGTGTTCGTCTTCGACACGATCCTCGGGTTCAAGGGCATCGACTATTCGGTGCCGCTGCTGGCATTCCTGTTCCTGGTGGCGCTCGGCGTCGACTACAACATCTTCCTGGCCAGCCGGGCCCGGGAGGAGACCGTGCGCCTCGGCACCAGAGAGGGCATGCTCAAAGCCCTCTCCGCCACCGGTGGCGTCATCACCTCGGCAGGCCTGGTCCTGGCCGCCACGTTCGCGGTCCTTGCCACACTTCCGCTGGTGATGCTGATCGAGGTCGGGTTCCTGGTCGCCTTCGGCGTGCTGCTCGACGCCCTGCTGGTGCGGTCGGTCCTGGTGCCCGCCCTCACCCTGCGGGCCCCGGAGTCGCCCCGGCCGGCGTGCGGGGCGCCCGTGGGGGACGTCGGTGATTCGGTGACTACTTGTTGGGCGTGCAGGCGGCGAG
>NZ_JAPWHT010000514.1:0-6991 GCF_027270795.1 Streptomyces sp. ActVer | reverse complement strand
CCGCCCGACCGCCCCGGGATGCCGATAGCCGTGCGCACCAGTGCCATCGGGGCCGCCGCCGCGCTCGGCCCGCTCGTCGGCGGGGCGCTCGCGACCCACTTCGGCTGGCGGTCGGTCTTCTTCCTGAGTCTCGTCCCGGCGCTCGCGGCGGTGGTGCTCGTCCTTGTGGCGCGGGTGCTGACGGAGGCCTCGGACGTCCGCCTCGACCTGCCGGGCGCGTGCCTGCTGTGGGTGACGCTGGTGTGTCTGATCCACACCCTCGTCGGACTGCCGGACACCGGCTGGACGTCCGCGAGCGCGCTCGGACTCCTCTGTACGGCGGCCGCGTGCGCCGCCTTCGTCCGCCACGAACGGCGTACGACAGAGCCGCTGATACCGCCCGACGTGTTCCGCTCGACCACCATCACCTCGGCACTCGGTGTCCTGCTCACCGCGTCGGCGGTGCTGTTCGGCACGCTGTTCCTCAGCACGTACTACCTCCAGGACGTACTCGGCCTGGACCCCCTCCACGGCAGCCTGCACGCGCTGCCGCTCGCGGTGGCCATGGTGGTCGGCGCACCGGTCTCGGCCGTACTGCTGCGCCGGTACGGTTCGCGCCGAACGACCGTGGCGGGCATGGCTGTTGTGGCCCTCGCCACCCTTCTGATGTCCCGGCTCGACCAGGCGTCGGGATCCGTGGCGATCGGCGGCTGTTTCCTTCTGCTGGGGGCCGGCTTCGCCCCCGTGATGGTCACCGCGACCGCGGTCGTCGTACGGGAGGCGTCCGTGCGGTCGGCGGGCGTCTCCGGCGGACTCCAGCAGACCGCGATGAACATCGGCCCGGCCCTCGGGGTGGCCGTGGCCACGACGCTCGCACCGGCCGGGGCCTCCGCGAGGGGAGCGGCGCTGGTCGTCCTCGCCGCAGTCGCCGCACTCGGCGCGCTACTTGCGGCCGGACTCCCTGCCTCGTCAGAGAAAAGGCGCCCGGACCCCGCCGAGGGTCCGGGCGCCAGGAGCACAGCGGGTCACCCGTAGAACGGCCCCGGCGTACTCCACGTCGTCGTACCGAAGACGTTCGCGTCGTCAATGCTGATGTTGACGTTGCTGACCTTCAGCCCGTACTGGGTCGCGGTCATGCCCGCCGGACAATTCACCTCCACGGGAGGGAAGTTGACGAAGAAGTGCGGGCCGAACTCGCCCTCGTAGTTCCGGTGCGCGGACAGGATCCAGTTGCTGTCCGGCTCGTAGTACGTCGAGCCGAGGCGCTGCTGCTCGGTGCGGACGACGAAGCTCGTGCCGTGGTCGAAACTGCCGTCGGCACGGAGGCACCCGAAGGTACGGGCGGTGTCGGCGTGCGCCTGGAAGTAGTTCCCGGTGCTGGAGAGGCCGGCCAGATAGCCGGGCTGGTTGCGGACGTTGTGCAGGACGACGCCGAGCTTGAAGCCCCCGCAGCCCGCCGACGGGTCGTAGTCGTGGTAGATCAACTGGCACTTGCGGTCGCCGAAGTAGGCGGTCGGATCCGGGTTGTAGGGCTGAGGCACCACGGTCCCGTAGAACTTCACGGTCGCCGAGACACCGCCCTCGGTGCCCGCCGGGATCTCCACGGTGGTCGTGGCGTGGGCGGCGCCCGTGCCGGTCAGGACCAGAGCGAACCCGGCGAGCAACGCGACGATCAGCCGTGCCGGATGTCTCAGCACACGCTTGTTCCCCATAGCTGACTTCCCCCCTGTGCATGTCACGCACATTCACGCGAACGGTGACCAGCGCACGCTAGCGGCACCACCGCCCCATGAGGGGACAATCGGCGCAGTCCTCACAACCGGAACGCTCACGCGCCGAACTGGATCAGGGCATGCGTCCCGCTCGTGCGCCACGCCTCCTCGCTCGCGTCCAGCTCCTCCAGCGTCCGGGGCGCGAGTCCGGTCACGACGTCCGACTTGAGCGTCCGCAGCGCCGCCACCGGACCCGGGAAGTACGCGGTGGCCTCGGCGAACGGTGTCGTGGCCGGCCAGTGGCGATCGCCCACCAGGCGGCGGTAGTTGAGGTCGCCCTTCATCACGGTGAGCGTGGCGGACGCGAAGTCCTCCCGGAGGTCGGCCGGCATCCGCTCGTAGGGATGCGGCGCGCACGAGAACGCGTGGGTGCGCAGGATCAGCCGGCCACCGCTGACAGCCTGCCGCAGCCGCTCGCCGACCTCCGCCGCGTGTCCGGACGCCCCGGTCATACGGTCGAGACAGGCCAGGGTGTCGGTGGTGGTCGCGTCGGAGACGTAGTACGGGTACGGCTTGAGGTGCAGCACGACGGTGGCCGCCCGCCGTGTGGCCAGGAGGTGGTCGGCGAGGACGAGGTCGGGAAGCAGCTCGGGACCGGCGTTGTCGGCGACCAGGCAGACCTTTCCGGGCTCGCCGGTTTCGAGGGTCTCCAGGAGCGCGGGGGAGTCGTCGACGACGAGGCCCGTCACGCGCTCGCCCAACCCTCCGGCTCCCGCGGACAGTTGGAAGCCGAGATCGGCCCGGTTGCCCCAGAGGGAGGAGAGCAGGAGGGTGCGATCCCGTTCCTCCAACGGGAGTTCGGGCAGGCGGTCGAGCGCGGAGAGCTCCTCGTCGACCTTGGAGCTCGTGAGTTCGGCGTTCTTGAAGGGGGCGAAGGGGTCGATTCCCAGCCAGGGCCCCGGTGCGAAGTGGCCCAGGGCGGCCAGGAGTTTGCGGTAGAAGAAGCTCTCCGCCCACAGGAACGGCACGTCCGGCCAGCGCTGCCCGTAGTAGGGCTCGTCCCGCCACCGCTCGGCGCCGGGCTCGCTGTCGTCGAGCCGCTCGATGACCCCCTTGGTGATCTCCTCCAGCAGGGAGTCCAGCGCGCGCTGCTGCTCGGGCGGATACGGAGTGGCCCGCCGTACGCGCTCGATGAGGGCGGGGTGCCGCTCGTCCAGCACGCTCCGGGCGAAGGAGCCGGGGGAGCTGACGATGACGGGGGCGTGATCGGGGCCGTGGCTGCTGGGGCTGGTGCGCGTCATGCCCCCAGTAAACCGTTCCGTCACACGGTGACGTCGGCTCCCTTTCCGGTGGGCAGCCAGCGGAAGCGGTCGCGGATGTCGGCCGGAGCGCCGGCGAGTTCTGCCTCGATGGCGGTCCGGCCCTCCTGGAAGTGGCCCCAGCCCTCGTAGTGCACGGGCAGGACCGGATGAGGTGTTCCGCGGTGATGGCACGGTCGACCGCCCTCAGCAGGGCCTCCCGGGCCGATCCGGTGCCCCTTCGGCGAGGGCCCGCGTGGCGAGCAGACACAGCGCCGGGGCCATGGCGAACGCACCGGCGGCACCCAGCAGGATGACCGCGTGGGCCCGGACCACCAGAGCGCGGCCCCGGCCCACCTCGCCGAGCAGCCCGACGTCGATCGAGTCGAGCAGCGACTCCGCCTGCAGCGGTGCCCCGGCCCGGAGCGCGGCCTCGGCCGCCGCGAGCAGCCGCCCGGCACGGACGTCGCCGTCCGGGGTCAGCTCGGTGGCCCGTGTGCTGGGCCAATGGCAGTGCACCGGGCTCCTTGAACCCGTCCAGCAAGGGGACGAGCAGCCGGTGCAGCGGCGAACGGGAAGCCGGACTCCGCCTCCACGCCCACCACCCGCAGCACTTGAGTGTCGAACGATTGAACCAGTGCCGGGGTCACGATGGACGACAATGGGCACTATCGGCAGTTTCAGTTGTGTGAACCGGTATGTGTGCCGGGTTTCAGCCATGCCGGATCTCGGCCGGGCCCCCGTCAGCCCCAGCTCTGCGAGTACTGGTTGCGGTACCGCCTGCGCCCGCGCTCCGAGCGGATTCGGAGGGCCACCAGGGCGACCAGACTGCCCGCGATGACGAACAGTCCGGGACCCAGGTTCTTGAAGTCCGCGACCCGCTCCAGCGCCGAGGCCACACTGTCGGTCTCACCCTCGGGCGCCGTGTCCCCCGGTCCCGCCCCTCCGGGCAGGACCGCGCCGCCGGGAGCGGTCGAGGACGTGCCGGGAGGAGCCGCCGCGCCCGCGCCGCTGTTGGCGCTGCCCGTGTTCCCGGTGCTCCCGGAGGAGGGCGTCGCCTGGCCGCCCGACCCGGGCTCGGTCACCAGCTTCACACCGAGGGAGTCCAGCGCCTTGGTGACCGGCTGGAAGAACGTCGTACCGCCGCTCTGGCAGTCCCCGTTGCCGCCCGAGGTGATGCCCATGGCCAGCCCGTTGGCGAACATCGGGCCGCCGCTGTCGCCCGGTTCGGCGCACACCGTGGTCTCGATGAGTCCGCTGACCGTGCCCTGCGGGTAGTTCACGGTGGCGTTCAATCCGGTCACCTCGCCGGACTGGAGACCGGTCGTGCTGCCGCTGCGGAACACCTTCTGTCCGACGGCGGCGTCGGCCGATCCGATGATCTGTATGCCCTGGCCGTCGCCGACGGCCACGAGGTCGGCGCCGCTGAGATCCACGCCGGGGCTGTACTGCACGAGCGAGAAGTCACCGCCGGGAAACGAGCCGGACACGGTCGCGCCGACCTGCTGGCTTCCCTGCTGGTCCGAGAACCACGTCGTGCCCACCGGGCCGCAGTGCCCCGCCGTGAGAATGAAGTTGGCCTGTCCGTTGGTCACGTTGAAGCCCGCCGAACAGCGCCCGGCACTGGCGAAGAGAGGCGAGGCGCCGTTCACCCGCGGGGTGAACGTGCCCTCGATGCGCTCCATCCGTACGGACTTGCCGAGGCTCTCGGCGACCTTGGCCAGCCGGTCCCACTCCTCGGCCGAGACGGTGGTGTCGGCGCGGACCACCACCTGGTTGGAGGCGTAGTCCATCGCCCATGAGGTGCCGGCCACCTTGGGCGCGTCCTTGAGGGTGTCGGTGGCGGAGCGCAGATCCTTCATGGCGTAGCGGACCACCTTGGGGACGGCACCCGCGCCACGTACCTCGGACGCCGCCTCCTCGTCGGTCACCGCGACGACCGGGCGCCCCTTCGCGTCGATCCAACTGCCCGCCGTACGCGACGTGCCCAGATCGGCGACCAGCTCCTGGCCGGTCCGGGCGGCCAGCATCTCGGCGTTCGGAGCCTTCGGACCGTCCGACGGCTCGCTCGCCACGGCATGCGAGACCATCAGCCCCCCGCACACCAATCCGCCGATTGCGGCGAACCGTGCGATCCGCTGAACGTTCCGTCGTGCATGCCTCATCCACGGCTCCCGTGCGACTGTCCTGACCCAGCGTCACTTCTGTGGGCGCTCCCGTGAGGTGAACGCCCTCCTTCAGTACGTGCCGCCCCTCGCTCTGGTTCAGAGGCCCGGCCGAGTGTTCGGAGTCGGCCAGAACTCGCCTGTAGCCCCGGCCGCCCTGCCGGAGGGGCACATCCACGGGGGTGGTGTGTCCCTCGGCGCGTTGTTGCCGAAACAGCAACGTCCTTCGCACCCGCTAGGAGCCGGCGCGATGATCGGCAGCAGTACATCCCAGTTCGAGGAGGACCCATGTCGCAGGCCGCAGACCCGTTCACCCCGGCGGGCGCCCAGCATCGACTGGTGGACGTCCCCGGTGGCCGTATCCACCTCGTGGAACAGGGCACCGGCCCCGTTGTCCTGCTGGTCCACGGCTTTCCCGAGCTCTGGTACTCGTGGCGCCACCAGCTCCCCGCACTCGCCGGGGCGGGCTACCGTGCCGTCGCCATCGACGTACGCGGCTACGGGCGCTCGTCGGTGCCGGACGCCGTGGAGGCGTACCGCATCGGGGCGCACGTCGAGGACAACGTCGCCGTCGTCCGTGCCCTCGGCGAGGAGACCGCCGTGATCGTCGGCCACGACTGGGGCTCGACCATCGCGGCCGACTCCGCGCTGCTCAGGCCCGATGTCTTCACCGCGGTGGGACTGCTCGGCGTGCCGTACGCGCCGCGGGGCGGGATCCGCCCGTCCGATGCCTTCGCCATGATCGGCGGGGACGAGGAGTTCTACGTCCGCTACTTCCAGGAGCCCGGCCGGGCGGAGTCGGAGATGGAGCCGGACGTACGGGAGTGGCTGGCGGGCTTCTACGCCTCACTGTCGGGCGACACCATGCCGGAGCAGGGAGAAGGCGCGGTCTTCTTCGTCCCGGCGGGCGGCAAGCTCTCCGACCGGTTCGTGAAGGACCGGCCGTCCTGGCTCTCGGACGAGGAACTCGACTTCTGCGTGGGCGAGTTCGAGCGCACCGGATTCACCGGCGCGCTCAGCCGCTACCGCAGCATGGACCAGGACTGGGAGGACCTCGCGGAGTGGGACGGCGCCCCGATCACCCAGCCGTCGCTCTTCGTCGCGGGCCGACTCGACGCTTCCATCGCCTGGTTGGCCAGTGCCATCGAGGCGTTCCCCACCACGCTCCCCGGCCTGGTCTCCTCGCACCTCGTCGAGGGCTGCGGCCACTGGGTGCAGCAGGAACGCCCCGAGGAGGTCAACCGGCTGCTGACCACCTGGCTGCGCACCCTCAACGCGTAGACGCGACCAGCCCCGCCTCGTACGCGATGATCACGAGCCGCACCCGGTCCCGTGCGTCCAGCTTGGCGAGCAGCCGGGTCACATACGTCTTCGCGGTGGCGACACTGATGGACAGCCGAGCGGCGATCTCCGTGTTGGACAGCCCGCTTCCGATGAGGGTCAGCACCTCGCGCTCGCGGTCGGTGATGCCCAGGGCCGTGCGCGGCGCGGGCGCGGCGGACACGGGACGCTCCGCGAACTCCCTGATGAGACGGCGTGTCACGCTCGGCGCGAGGAGCCCGTCCCCCGTGGCGACGACCCGGATCGAGTCGAGGATGTCGTCCAGGGCCATGTCCTTGACGAGGAACCCGGCCGCGCCCGCGCGCAGCGCCCCGTACAGACAGTCGTCATCGTCGAAGGTCGTCAGCATGATGACCTGGGACCCGCCGGAGCCCTCCGTGATCAGCCGGGTGGCCTCGATGCCGTCCATGCCGGGCATGCGGATGTCCATCACGACGACATCGGGGTGCTCCGTCCCGGCCAGCTCGACCGCTTCGGCTCCGGTGCCCGCCTCGCC
>NZ_JAPWHT010000513.1:0-6994 GCF_027270795.1 Streptomyces sp. ActVer | reverse complement strand
CGTGGCGATCGAGGGAACGCGTTCCCCCGATGGACCGTCTCCAGAAGCGGGGCGGCACGTCATCTGGTCACAATGGCCGCGACGAGCCGCGACGGCGGCCGCACCTGGACGACGGCCGGCACACCGCCGCCCGCCTACCGCTCGGGCGTCACCTGGCTCCCGCACAGCCGGACATCCGCCCTCGCGGTCGGCCCCACCGGCACCGACCTCACCACGGACGGCGGGCGCACCTGGCGCACCCTGGACACCGGCTCGTACGACACCGTGGACTGCACCCCCGACCGGGCCTGCTGGGCCTCCGGCGAGAAGGGCCGGGTGGCCCGCCTGGAGCGCTGAACAGCGATCCTCCCGGGAGAACGGGCGCGGTAAGTGACTGTCGGCCGCGGGCCGTACTCTCGTCACATCATGACGACGACCGTACGCATCCCCGCGGGCTGGCCCGCCACCGAGGACGAGGCCCGAGCCGTGCAGGACGAGTTGCGGGGGCGGGTGGTGCTCGACGAGCCCGGGCCGCCGCCGCGAACCGGCCGCGTGACCGGGGTCGACGTGGCCTACGACGAGGAGCGCGATGTCGTCGTGGCCGCGGCCGTCGTGCTCGACGCGTCGACCCTCGACGTGATCGCCGACTCCACGGCCGTGGGACAGGTGCCGTTCCCGTACGTCCCAGGGCTGTTGGCCTTCCGGGAGATCCCGGCCGTGCTGGCCGCCCTCGAAGCGCTGCCCTGCGAACCGGGCCTGGTCGTCTGCGACGGCCACGGCCTCGCCCACCCCCGCCGCTTCGGCCTGGCCAGCCACCTCGGCGTCCTCACCGGCCTTCCGACGATCGGCGTCGCCAAGAACCCGTTCACCTTCACGTACGAGGCTCCGGGCGCCCCACGCGGATCGGCCTCGCCGTTGCTCGCGGGCGAGGAGGAGGTCGGCCGGGCACTGCGCACGCAAGCGGGCGTCGCGCCGGTCTTCGTCTCCGTCGGCCACCGGGTGACCCTGGACACCGCCTGCGCCCACACCCTCCACCTCGCGTCGCGCTTCCGCCAACCGGAGACGACCAGACTCGCGGACGCCCTCTGCCGCCGGGCGTTGAAGGCGACAGCGCTCTGAGTACGAGTACTCGGCACCGGCTTCTGAGTACGCCTTCTGAGTACCGGTTCTGAGTATCTGTACGGATGCCGGGCCCCCGCCATGATCGGCAGGCTGTGACGCATGACGACACACCGCGCCCCGAAGCCCGCCACCAGCCCTACCCAGCCCGTCGAGCGGGCCGTGATGGCCGGACTGCTCCTCGCCGTCCTCGCCGGAGTCGCCTGGATAGCCGGGATGATCTACACGGTCATGGGGTGGCCGCTCTGAGCAGTTCCTCGCGGCCGATGACGTCGGCCCGCGTGGCCGGCACCGTGCACGCGTAGGCCCCGGCGATCGCGCCGAAGAGCCCGCACCGCTCGGGCGGTTCGCCGCTCAGCCGGCCGAAGAGATAGCTCGCCGCGAAGGCGTCCCCGGCCCCGTTCGAGTCCACGACCGGCGCGCTCGGCGTGACGGCCGGGATGCGGGTCAGCTCACCGTCCAGCAACTGGTACGCCCCCTCGGCCCCGTCGGTGGCGACGACCACCTCGGCCCGGCCCCGCTCGGCGATCCGCCGCATGGTCTGCTCCGGGTCCGCCAGCTCGGCCGCCGACAGGAAGACGACGTCGGCCTCATACGCGAACGCCTCGTGATACGCCTGCGTACCGTCCCAGTTGTGCAGGTCGGTCGAGATGCTCACCCCCGCCTCGCGCAGCAGCGGGAGGGCGTACGCGCAGGGGTGCGTGATGGAGACATGCGCGTGCCGGCTCGTCGCGGCGAGGGCCCGTACGGTCTCCGGGGGCAGCCGGTCCTCCTCCCGCGCGCGCGTGCTGTCGTACAGCGAGAGCCGCCGCCCGTCCGGCCCGACGAGGTTCACCGCACGCTTGGTACCGGCCGGCTGCGGAACCTCGGTGAGCGCGATACCCCGTTCGCGGTGAAGCTCCCGCACCAGATCCCCCGCGTGATCCGCGCCGACCATGTCGAGATGGTGCGTCCGCAGCCCGAGCGCATGCACCCCGAGCGCCACGAAGTCCCCGGTCTGCCCGGCCCGCGTCTCGATCGCGGGCACCATGTGGCTGTCGGCGAGGGGCAACGGCAACGAGGGCACGTACACGATGGTGTCGACCCCGGCACCGCCGAGAACGAGGACATCGATCGCGCGATTCAAGGATGCTCCTGTGTATTGAGAAGGGTCCCAGGGCAGCGCGCCCCTTTAGGGGCGCGGGGAACTGCGCGACCAGCCACGACGCGCCCGCAGCAGTCATCCGGCATTCCCCGCGGGGCGCTACCGCGTGGCGGTAACCCGAAAACTGATCCCAGCTGCCCGCAGCCGCTCAATCAGCGAATCCCCCATGGCAACAGCAGTCGTCACCTGCCCAGACGTCGAGGGAAGCTCGTCGAACGCAAGACACAACGCGGACTCGGCCAGCATCTTCGCGGTGTCCCCGTACCCGGGATCCCCACCCGAGACCTCCGTGAACACCCGCCGCCCACCCCCCTCACCGACGAACCGCACCGAGAACCAACTCGACGCCCGCTTCTCCTCGCTGGGCCCGTCACCTGGCTTGAGCCGGTCGGAGAGCCACCGCCGCACCGGCGGCACCTGCGCCGCCGCGATGACCGCCCCGGCCCCCGCCGCCCCGCCCAACGCGGACGGCAGCGTCTCGGCGGCCGCGTAGTGCCGGTAACGGAAGTCGGGCCCGTACCGTTCCAGCGCCCGCGCGGACCGCTGCACGATCTGCGCGTCGATCGTGGGCAGGGGCAACGCCCACGCCCCGACCTCCTTGGCGAACCGCGGAGCGCTCGGCGGCGCGTACGCCCGTCGTCCCATCAGCCGGGGCTCGTGCCGCTTGCGGTCCCGCGCCGCGGCGAGCATCTGCCGCCCGCGCGACATCTGGTTGAGGGCGGAGGCGAAGGTGCCGCCCGAGAACATGCCCCCGGCGCGTACGAACCCGTCCACGGTCAGCGGCACCCCTTCGGGCAGCTGACGCACGGTGAAGTAGGCGCCGAGGTCGTGCGGGATCGAATCGAAGCCTGCGGCGTGCACCAGCCGTGCGCCGGTCTCACGCGCGCGTGCGTCGTGCCGCACGTACATGAGGTCGACGAACTCGGACTCACCGCACAGGTCCAGGTAGTCGGTGCCGGCCTCCGCGCAGGCGGCGACCAGGTCCTCGCCGTACGTGAGGTAGGGCCCGACGGTCGTGGCCACCACGCGCGTGTGCTCCGCGAGTTCCCGCACGGACGCCGGATCGGTGACATCGGCCCGCAGCAGCGGCAGCTCCGCGCAGGCCGGGTCGATCGCTGCCAGGCGCTCCCGCAGCCGTTCCAGCTTCGCGGTGTCGCGCGCCGCGATCGCCCACCGCAGCCCTTCCGGAGCGTGCGCGGCGAGATACTCCGCCGTGAGAACTCCGACGAACCCCGTGGCTCCGAAGAGCACGATGTCGTACGCGCGCTCCGTCCTGTCCTGCCTGCTCATGGCACCTCTCAGCCGTCCAGCCCGCGCCGTTGTCGGTGGCTGAGGCTAGCGTGAGGTACGAGGAGCCGAACCAGGACCCCGTACGAGGGGCCGAAAAGGACCGGAGGCAGCCGTGGCCCCGACGATGACCGCCCTGAAGAAGTGGGAGAAAGTACGAGAGTTCGCCCTCGGACTGCCGGGCGCGGCCGAGGAGTTCCCCTGGGGCGAGAGTGTCGCGAAGGTCAACAAGAAAGTGTTCGTGTTCCTCGGTGTCGCCGACGGCAGCTATCCGCTGGGCGTCACCGTGAAGCTCAAGGACGAGGTGGCGCACGCCCACGCGCTGTCCTCACCGGGCGCGGAGCCCGCGGGCTACGGCCTCGGCAAGGCGGGCTGGGTGAGGGTCCCGCTGGAGGAGAAGGGCGCCCCGGCCGCGGAGCTGCTGTGCGACTGGGTCGAGGAGAGCTACCGCACCATCGCCCCAAAGAGGCTCATGGCGGAGCTGGACGCGCGCTGAAGCTCCTGGTTGGCTTCCATAATCTACTAAGCGCTTGCTCGCCAGGGCTTGTGCGGAGTGGAACGCGTTCTTAACATCGCTGATGTTACATCAGGTGTGTCACAGTGCTGGGGGCTTGATGGCAGCGGCAGGAACGGCAGGGCAGGGCCCGCTCGCCGGGGTGCGCGTGGTCGAGCTGGCGGGCATCGGGCCCGGCCCGTTCGCCGCCATGCTCCTGGCCGACCTGGGCGCGGACGTCGTGCGCGTGGACCGGCCGAACGGCGGGGGACTCGCGATCAAGCCCGCCTACGACATCACCAACCGCAGCAAGCGCTCGGTGATCGTCGACCTGAAGGCACCCGACGGCGCGGACCAGGTCCTCGACCTGGCCGACCGCGCCGACATCCTCATCGAGGGCTACCGCCCGGGCGTCGCCGAGCGCCTCGGAGTCGGCCCCGAGGCCTGCCACGCCCGCAATCCGAAGCTCGTCTACGGACGGATGACCGGCTGGGGCCAGGAGGGCCCGCTCGCCCCGCGCGCGGGCCACGACATCGCGTACATCGCGCTGACCGGCACCCTCGGCATGATCGGCGCTCCGGGCGAGCCCCCGGCCGTCCCCGCGAACCTCGTCGGGGACTACGCGGGCGGCTCGCTCTACCTCGTCGTCGGCGTCCTCGCCGCCCTCCACCACGCGCGCGCGACCGGAGCGGGCCAGGTCGTGGACGCGGCGATCGTGGACGGCACGGCCCACCTCGCCTCGATGATCCACGGCATGCTCGCCGCCGGCGGCTGGCAGGACCGGCGGGGCGCCAACCTCCTCGACGGCGGCTGCCCGTACTACGGGACGTACGAGACGGCCGACGGCCAGTACATGGCGGTGGGTGCGCTGGAGGCCCAGTTCTACGAGGAGTTCGTGCGGCTGCTCGGCCTGGGGGAGTACGTCTCGGCGCGCAAGGACCTGTCCCGCTGGGGCGACCTCCGCGAGGCCGTCGCGGCCCGCTTCAAGACGCGTACGAGGGACGAGTGGACCGCGGTCTTCGAGGGCTCCGACGCCTGTGTGGCGCCGGTGCTGTCGCTGCGCGAGGCCCCGCACCATCCGCATCTGGCCGCCCGCGGCACCTTCACCGAGCACGGCGGCATCACCCAGCCCGCGCCCGCGCCCCGCTTCTCCACCACCCCCACCGCCGTCCGCAGCGGACCCGCGCTGCCGGGCGCCGACACCGCGGACGTGGCTCGCGACTGGGACGTACCGGACCTCCTGAAGGGCAGCACCGAGCCGGAGGGCAACAGCGAACCGAAGGGCAGCACCGAATGAAGCGGCAGATCTTCGCGCCCGAGCACGACGCGTTCCGCGAGACCGTCCGGACCTTCCTGGCCAAGGAGGTGCTGCCGCACTACGAGCAGTGGGAGAAGGACGGCATCGTCTCGCGGGACGCCTGGCTGGCCGCCGGAAAGCAGGGGCTGCTCGGACTCGCGGTCCCGGAGGAGTACGGGGGCGGGGGCAACGCCGACTGCTATCAGCCGCTTGTTCGATGCTCCACTCATCGGGATGGATGTGAGGGACGTTCTTGCCGTGCTGCCTCAGGGGGGCGGGGTGCCGCCGCTACAGTCGCCTTGTCTGACAACGAAGTTGTCGGACCTACCGCCGGACGGGCGGGAAGTAACGCCTGTGGAGGCCCATGTAAGACCGGCTCCCGTAAGGGAGAGGGCAAGGGCCTGCGAAGCAGGAACCCAGGGTGGCGCCGCATGGCGGCGCGGACCGAAATCGTCTGTGTCACGCAGGTGAGGGCGTCAAAGCACCGTACTCGCCGAGGCGTTCACCCGCGCGGGGGCCTAGGGGCTCGCGCGCGGGCGGCGCAACAACGTTCGTGTGCCCAAGACCACCTCCTCGGCCAACTCGACGGCGCCTTCGTGCACCTGATGACGAACCTCGCGCAGGAGCGGCTGAACATCGCCGTCGCCGGGATCGCCGCCGCCGAGTACCTGCTGGAGATCACCACGGAGTACGTCAAGGAGCGCGAGGCCTTCGGACGGCCGCTGTCCCGGCTCCAGCACATCCGCTTCGAGATAGCCGAGACGGCCACCGAGTGCGCCGTCACCAGGACGTTCGTCGACCGCTGCACAGCCGACCACACGGACGGCGAACTCGACGCGGTGCACGCCTCGATGGCCAAGTGGTGGGCCACCGAACTGCAGAAGCGCGTCGCGGACCGCTGTCTCCAACTGCACGGAGGCTACGGCTACATGACGGAGTACCGCGTCGCCAGGGCCTTCACCGACGGCCGCATCCAGACCATCTACGGCGGGACGACCGAGATCATGAAGGAGATCATCGGCCGTTCCCTGCTCGGCTGACCCTCCCGGCCCCTGCGGGCCCTCCTTGAAAGGCTCACGCGTGACCACCGAAGCGTACGTGTACGACGCGATCCGCACCCCGCGCGGCCGCGGCAAGGCGAACGGCGCCCTGCACGGCACCAAGCCCGTCGACCTTGTCGTCGGGCTCATCCACGAGATCCGTGCCCGTTTCCCGGGACTCGACCCGGCCGCCATCGACGACATCGTGCTCGGTGTCGTCGGACCCGTCGGCGACCAGGGCTCCGACATCGCCCGGATCTCCGCCATCGCCGCCGGACTGCCCGACACGGTGGCCGGAGTCCAGGAGAACCGCTTCTGTGCGTCGGGCCTGGAAGCCGTCAACCTCGCCGCGATGAAGGTCCGTTCGGGCTGGGAGGACCTAGTCCTCGCGGGCGGCGTCGAGTCGATGTCCCGGGTGCCGATGGCCTCCGACGGCGGCGCCTGGTTCGCCGACCCGATGACCAACATCGCCACCAACTTCGTACCGCAGGGCATCGGCGCCGACCTCATCGCCACCATCGAGGGCTTCTCGCGCCGTGACGTCGACGAGTGCGCGGCGCTGTCCCAGGAGCGTGCCGCCGCGGCCTGGAAGGACGGCCGTTTCGGGAAGTCCGTCGTCCCCGTGAAGGACCGCA
>NZ_JAPWHT010000512.1:0-6998 GCF_027270795.1 Streptomyces sp. ActVer | reverse complement strand
GATCCACGCCGTCGCGCGCTCGCGGCGGAACAGGCGGTGGGGGAGGCCCTGGACCGCCTGGACGGGGCGGGCTGGCACACCCTGCACTCGGTCCCGCTCCCGGGCGGCGACCGCATCCACCATCTCGTCATCGGCCCCGGCGGCCTCTTCGCCGTACGTGCCCTCTACGCCCGCAAACAGCGGGTCCTGGTGGCCGACCCGATGGTCACGGTGGGCCGCCGCGAGCCGCATCCGCTGCTCCGCGCCGTACGCGCCGACGCCGACCGGGCCTCGTACGCCCTGACCGCGGAGGTCCGCCCGGTCCTGGCCGTCTTCGCGCCCTCCACCCTCGACATCACCGCCCCCCTGCGGGAGGCCCGCGTGCTCACCGACACGGACCTCCCGACGCTGACCCGCCTCGGCGGAACCCTCAAACCGGCGGACGTCGAGGCTCTGCACGCGATGGCCCGCGACCGGCACACGTGGACGCGGGTGTGAGGGCCCCACGACCGGCGCGGCGGCTCGAACCACGTGATCAGGGCAGCGGTGTGAAGTAGCGGTCGAGTGCCCAGTTGCCGATGTGCCGGCCGATCCGGTTGCCGAGGACGTCGGCGGTGCGGAAGTGGATCCCGCTCCAGATCCGGGCGTTGATCACGTCACGGTTGTAGTCGGCGGACCTCGTGTACGTACGGGTGGTGCCCGTCACCGCCGACGAGACGCGAAGGTCGATGTCACCGCCGGTCAGCCGGTCCAGTACGGCCATGACGGCCCCGTCGTTGGCGCAGTGGCCGCCGATGTACTCCGGGTACGGGGGTGTGGTGAGCAGCGGCTCCCAGGACGGGTCGGCCTCGGTGGCGGGGTTGCCGTCGGTGTCGGCCAGCCGGATCGCGGTGATCGGACGCCACAGGGCGTGGGTGAACTTGGAGTTCCACGTGGTGATCGTCGCGTCGGCACTGGCCGTGTTGGCGGCGGCGAACAACCGGGCCGCCTCGACGATGTCCAGTCCGTGCCGTGCCGTGTGGTCGCGGTAGGCGGCCTGGAGCTGCTGCGGCAGGGGGTCGGAGAAGAAGCGCGCGGTCTCCGTCTGCCGGGCCGTCCGCCCCGGGCTGTTCCTCGCGCCCATCGACTTCACCTCGGCGAAGTCCCGGGCGTACCTCTTCGACGTCAGCGCGGGCGGCGGCCCGGGCATGAACCGGTCCGGCGAGTCGAAGAGCATCGGCCGCAGCTTCCCGAGCCACGGGTTCACGAAGGGCCTGAAGCCGGGCGGGGTCGGGCGCCAGACGCCGGGGGCGGGCTCCTTGTCGTACGTCACCGGGTTGTCGCGCCCGTCGTTCTCACGCAGCTCGACGATCCGCGCGGCGGCGCGCTCCCCGAAGCGGACGCCCCGGTCCTCGGCCTTTCCGTCGGGGATCCTCGCGAGCGACGCGGTGTAGGCGGTGTCGATCCGGGCCTTCGAGGCGGGGAAGTACGTCAGCAGGACCCGGCGGGCGGCCGTCGCCGCGGCCGCCTCGGAGGAGGCGCCGCGAGGACCGCGTACGTGCCACTTGTACGGGGTGTAGCGGCCCTCGATGCCGACGACCGCGTTGTAGACGGCGGCCGAGACGAAGCCGTACCAGAGGAACGGTTCGGCCGTCGGGCGCCCGGCGTCCACGCTGACCACGGCGGCGGTGGTCTCGCTCCAGTCGGTGATCACCTCGGCACCCGGCACCCGTGCCGAGGCCCGGTCCGGGGATGCCGTGGCGGCCGTGGGTGCCCAGGGCAGGGCGCCGAGGGCGAGAGCCGTCAGCCCGACGACGAGTGAGCGGCGGACGGTACGGGCGGGCGGTGGTGCTTGCATGGTGCTCCTTTGTTGTGAGGTCCCCCCTCGTCTTCGGTGTGAGTCCCGCCTTCGGCCCGCCGCGCTCAGGGCAGCGGGCCCGCGTGGCGCGGGTCGAGCAGCGGGGCCAGCAGGTCGCCGTGGTCCCGAAGCCGCGGCGCGATCTCTGGGGCGAGGAAGGTGAGAAGGCGGGCGGACCGGCACTCCTCGACCTCGGCCCACGTGACCGGCGCCGACACCGTCGGCTCGGCCCGGGCCCGCAGGGTGTAGGGGGTCGCGGTCGTCTTCCGGGCCGCGTTCTGGCTCCAGTCGACGAAGACCTTGCCGGGCCGCAGGCTGCGCGTCATCCGGTGCACGACGAGCCGCGGCAGCACCTTCTCCGCCTCCATCGCGAGCTCCTTGGCGTACTCCGTCGTCCGGCCGGAGGGCGTCGGTTGCAGCGCCGCCAGCAGATGCAGCCCCTTGGACCCCGACGTCTTGGCGTACGCCTCGATCCCGTCCGCCGCGAGCCGCTCCCGCAGCCAGATCGCCACCTCGCAGCACTCGACGACGGTCGCGGGCGCCCCCGGGTCGAGGTCGAAGACCAGCCGGTCGGCCTCGCCCGGCGCGTCGATCAGCCACTGGGGCGTGTGGAACTCGGTCACCAGGTTCGCCGCCCACACGAGGCTCGCGAGGTCCTGGACCAGCACCATGCGGGCCGGTCCCTCCGACCTCGGCACCTCGGCCGTGGTGACCCACTCGGGCGTACCCGGCGGCACGTTCTTGGCGAAGAAGACCTGGCCGTCGGGCCCGTCCGGGTAGCGCAGGAAGGACAGCGGCCGGTCGCGGAGGTGGGGCAGCAGGACCTCGGCGGTCGTCGCGTAGTAGTGCAGCAGCTCGCCCTTGGTGAAGCCGGTCGCCGGATGGAGGACCTTCTCCAGATTGCTCAGCGCGAGCCGTCGCCCCTCCACCTCGGTGATCGGCGTCATAGGATGACAATCCCACGATTTCATCCTGAAACATCAGATCTCACCCTCAACCGATCGGAAAGGTGCTGCACGTGCGATCCATATGGAACGGCGCCATCTCCTTCGGCCTGGTCAGCATCCCGATCAAGCTCGTGAACGCCACCGAGAGCCACTCCATCTCCTTCCGCCAGATCCATCTGGAGGACGGCGGCCGCATCCGCTACCGCAAGGTGTGCGAGCTGGAGGAGCGCGAGGTGTCGTCGCCGGAGATCGGCAAGGGGTACGAGGACGCGGACGGGTCGATCATCCCGATCACGGACGAGGACCTGGCGTCCCTGCCCATTCCGACCGCCCGGACGATCGAGATCGTGGCCTTCGTGCCGGCCGACCGGATCGATCCGCTCCAGATGGACACGGCGTACTACCTGGCGGCGAACGGGGTGCCGGCGGCCAAGCCGTACACGTTGCTGCGGGAGGCGCTGAAGCGCAGCCAGAAGGTCGCCATCGCGAAGTTCGCCCTGCGTGGGCGTGAGCGGCTCGGGATGCTGCGGGTCGTCGACGACGTCATCGCGATGCACGGGCTGCTGTGGCCGGACGAGATCCGTACGCCCGAGAGTGTCGCGCCCGACTCCAGTGTCACCGTGCGGGACAAGGAGCTCGATCTCGCGGACGCGTTGATGGACACCCTTGGCGAGGTCGACCTCAACGACCTCCACGACGACTATCGCGAGGCCGTCGAGGAACTCATCGCGGCGAAGGCCTCCGGCGAGAAGGTGCCGGTCGCGCCCTCCGGCGAGAAGGGCGGTGGCAAGGTCATCGACCTCATGGCCGCGCTCGAAAGCAGCGTGCGGCAGGCCAAGGTGGCCCGTGGCGAGGACGCCGCCGACTCCGCCGCCGACGTCAAGCCCCTCCGCAAGGGCCCCGCCCGCAAGGCCTCCCCCAAGCCGGCGTCCGCCAAGAAGCCGGCGGCCAAGAAGACTGCCGCCAAGAAAACGGCGGCAACCAAGAAAACGACGGCGGACGCCACGAAGAAAACAGCCACGAAGAAGGCCCCGGCCAAGAAGACACCCCCTCGCAAGCGGGCCTCGGCCTGACAGGCCGCCGGGGGTGGGTGGGGGATTGGGATGGTGTGGCGGCTGCGGGCCCGTTCCGGCTGGTCGCGCAGTTCCCCGCGCCCCTGAAAGCCGGTGGCCTGGGCCGGTTCGCCACGTGCCGGTCCGTCGTGGTTGCTCGCGCAGTTCCCCGCGCCCCTAAGGACGCCGGTGCCTAGGTGGGATCACGGCGTGCCGGTCCGTCGTGGTTGCTCGCGCAGTTCCCCGCGCCCCTAAGGACGCCGGTGCCTAGGCCGGATCAGTACGTGCCGGTCCGTTCCGGTTGCTCGCGCAGTTTCCCGCGCCCCTACGGGGCACCGGCCGGAGGGGACGTGGCGGGATGTGTGGCCGCAGCTTACGAAGAGACTGGGGTGGGGTCACCGTGCGGCAACGGGCGGTTCGTCCTCCGCTGCGGACGGACATCCCGACGCGGCCCCGCACCTGACAGACGAGCCGAACCCCCAACCACCCAGGGGCGCGGGGAACTGCGCAATCTTTTAGGGGCGCGGGGAACGGCGCGACCAGCCACACCCAACCCGCAGGCAGACAAACAACCCTCAGCGCACCCCATGCCGCATCTCCCGAGGACTGACCCCGAACCGCTGCTTGAACGCCGTGCTCAACGCGCTCGCCGACGAGAACCCCGACGCATACGCCAGATCCGTGATCGTCATGTGCTCACACTCCCCGCACTGAAGCCGATCCCGCACAAGCCGCAACCGCTCCTCACGGATCAACTCCCGCGGCGTGGTCCCCACCCGCTGCAACGCCAGCTGAATCTGCCGCAACGACCACCCGAGCGCCCGCGCCATCGACGTCCCGGTGAGCCCGGGATCCGCCGCGTGCTCCCGCACATGACGGCGTACCACCGCCTCGACCTCCGTCAGATGCCCGGACGAGTCGGGCCGGTCGTCCCCGACAGTGATCATGCACAGCAGCTCGACGATCCGGTCGGACACGGCGTTGAACTCGGTCGTCGTCAGACTGTCCCGCTCCGCCGACAGGCTCTCGATCATCGCGCCGACGACCCGCCCCAGCCCGTTCGTCAGATCGATACCGGTCGCCAAGGGCGACTTCCGGTTCAGCGGCCCGTCGATCTCACGGGCCGGTATGGAGAAGATGATCCCCCGCAACGACGCGTCGTGCAGCAACTGGAACGGCGCCCCGAGCGTCATGAGACTCCCCGCACCGGGCGTGAGCCGTGCCTCCTGGTCGTCCTGCCGCAGCACCAGCTCCCCGGAGAGCGGGAGCAGGAACCGGTAGTCGGGATCGGGCTCCTGCCGCACGAGCCGCGGCGTACGGACGTACTCGATCTTGTCGCAACTCCAGTCGACGATCTGGTACGTGTCGGTGCCCTGCCGGATCATCTCGCCGCGGAACGTCTCGGGGCTCGCGTATCTGAAGTCCATCCGGGTCTGGTAGGACCCGACATGCTCGCTCCAGAAGTCGGTCCGCTCACGCGGATCCACTTCGCCGGTCGTCTGCGACTCCACGATGTAGGTTCCCGCGGGCAATGCGCTTCCTCCGCCCAGAGTGTGCCCGGCCGTAGCCGACGTGCCTGATCAACTGGCCCTCTGGCCACGGCAGTTACGGCTCGTAAGCGTAGTGCACACATTCCGTTTGTGTGGTCCGAGCGGAACATGTGAGTGGCGGACGGCACCCGCACGTACTCAGTGGCGTGCGAAGCCATCCGTGCGCCCCGCGTACGACGGTGCGCCTCACGGCAACTTCCTTGCGCGCGCGGGAAAGTGCGCGCGCCCGCTCGCGACTACCGTCGGGCGCCGCGTCCCCCACCTCCCCACGCCCCTCATCGCTCACACCCACCACACTCACTCCACTCGCCACACCCACCCCTCAATCACCAACCTCTCCGCCTTTGAGAACTTCGAGGACTTCATGAAGGAACAGATACCGGAGGCGGTGTTCTGGTGCGTGGCCGTCGGCCTGCTCGCCGTCACCGTGCTGCTGGTGCGCCAGCGGGGGATCACCGCGCGGCTGCGCCGACGCACCACCGAGCTGGCCGAGGACGTGCGCACCCGGGAGGACGAGGTACGGCACCTGGTCGCCGTACGCCTCCCCGCGCTTGAGGACCGCGGCCCCCAGCAGCCGCTCGCCGGCGTGGGCCTGCTCGACGCCCGCCTCTCCGGCAGCGGCTTCGCGAAGTCCCTCGACCACGTCCTGGAGCGGTTCGCCACCGCCGTGGAGCACGCCCAGGCCCGCGCCGACCAGTCCGCGAAGGCCGCCCTGAAGTCGTCGATGCGCTCGATCCAGGCGCTGGCCAACGAGCAGCAGGTCGCCATCTCCGACATGCAGGACCGCCACGACCGCCCCGACGTGCTGCGCGACCTGCTCGAAATCGACCACGCCAACGCCCAGTTCGGCCGCCGCGCCCAGGCCATCGCCGTACTGTGCGGATCCTGGCCGGGCCGCCAGCGCTCCACGTCCGCGCTGATCGAGGTCGTCCGCGGTGCCACCTCCCGCATCCGTGACTACCGGCGCGTACAGATCCACGGCCAGGCCGACATCGCCGTCGAGAGCCGGGCCGTCGAGCCGGTCGTGCTCACCATCGCCGAGCTGCTCGACAACGCGGCCCGTCACTCGCAGCCCAACACCAAGGTCGAGGTCAACGTCCAGTCCGTGCACAACGGCGCCTGCGTGATCATCGACGACGCGGGGGTCGGCATGGACGCCCACGCGACCGAGCGGGCCGCCGCCCTGCTGTCCGGACGGCACGCGGTGGACGTCACCCGGCTCGACGACCCGCCCCAGTTCGGGTTCGCCGTCATCGGCGTGCTCGCCGCGCGTTACGGGTTCAGCGTCTCCGCCGACACCCGCTCCCCGTACGGAGGCGTCCGTGCCGTCGTGTTCCTGCCGTCCGCCCTGCTCACGCACCGGGACACCGCGGAGGAGCTGCCGCCCGTGACCGCACCGCCCGCCCGCGCCGCCTCCTCCCGTACGCCGGCCGCGTCGGCCCGTACGACCGAGTCCGCCCGTACCACCGAGCCCGCCGGTCGTACGCCCGTGTCCGCCGATGCGTCCGAAGCGGCGCTCGCGTCGTCCTCCGGCTCCGCCTCCGTGTCTCCTTCCGCCTCCGCCGACGAGCCGGTGCCCGGCCGGTCCGCCGGGCTGCCGCTGCCCGCGGAGGCGGCGTCCGCGGCCGCCACG
>NZ_JAPWHT010000511.1:0-6999 GCF_027270795.1 Streptomyces sp. ActVer | reverse complement strand
CCCGTACGGCGCAGGCGGCCGCGCTGGGCCATGCGGATGACGACCTCGGTGTCCGTGACGGTGCTCGCGGCGGCCGGCATCGGGCACGCGCTGCTCACCGGTCTCGGCTCCGACATCGACCGGATCGACCCCTTCAAGGACATGAAGAACCGGCCCGCGCGCGGCCACGGCATGAACGTCCTGCTCGTCGGCACCGACGGCCGCGACCGGATCACCCCGGAGGAGAAGGAGAAGTACCGGCTCGGCGGCGCCCCCTGCCACTGCACCGACACGATCATGGTCGTGCACCTCTCCGAGGACCGGAAGCGGGCCAGCATCGTGAGCCTGCCGCGCGACTCGTACGCCGAGACGCCCGCCCACGTCGACCGCACCAGCGGACAACGGCACCAGCCGCACCCGGTCAAGCTCAACGCCGCGTACGCGGAGGGCGGGCCCCGGCTGACCGTGCGGACAGTGGAGAGCATGACCAATGTGAAGATCGACCACTATCTGGAGGTCGACTTCACCAGCTTCATCAAGACCGTGGACGTGCTCGGCGGGGTCCGGATCTGCACGGTGAAGCCGCTCAAGGACACCTACACCGGGCTCGACCTGCCGACCGGAGTGCACGATCTGAACGGCGGGCAGGCGCTGCAGTACGTGCGCTCGCGGCACATCGACGGGGCCTCGGACCTCGGCCGGATGCAGCGCCAGCAGCGCTTCCTGGCCGCGCTCATCGAGCGGGCCACCTCGTCCGGGGTGCTGCTCAACCCGATCAGGTTCCGGGACGTGACCGGGGCCGTGCTCGGCTCGGTGCGCGCCGACAAGGGCCTCGGGTCGAACGAACTCATCGACCTGGGGCGGGCGATGCGGACCTTCTCGCCGTCCTCCTCTGAGTTCACGACGGTCCCGATCGGGAAGATGGGGTACGCCGTGAAGGGCATCGGTTCGACCCTGAAGTGGGACGAGGGGAAGGCGGACCGGCTCTTCCGCACCCTGCGCGACGACAAGCCGCTCGCCCCGCACCGGGTCCGCTCCAAGGCCCTGCGCGTCGATGTCGCCCCGCAGCAGATCCGGGTCCAGGTCGAGAACGGCACCATGACCGCCGGCCTCGGCCGCCGCGTCGACAGCGGCCTGTCGGCCACCGGCTTCCGCACGACCCGGGCCCCCGTGAACGCCCCCGACCGCTCGATCCGGCGCACGATCGTCCAGTACGACCCCCGCTGGGACCGCTCCGCGAAATCCCTCGCCACGGCCCTGCCCGGCAGCGAGCTGCGCCCCGTGAACGGCCAGGGCCCCCTCATGAAGGTGATCGCCGGCTCGGACTTCAAGCAGGTCCACAAGGTCCGCGCGGAGGACCCGACCCAGGGCGAATTCAAAACGCTGACGGGCGACCAGGTGGTCTGCCCGTAGAGAACCAATCCGGCGAGGGCTCGCCTACGAATACCTGGTGGCCGTCCAGCTCCCCGCTGAGCCTTCATTCCCCGGCTCAGGAGGGCGCCCCGTTTTTAGGGGCGCGGGGAACTGCGCGACCAGCCACATCCGGCCCGCAGCCGCCAAACTCCCTAGTCGTCGAGCCCTTCCGCGGACCGCTTTGCCCGCAACTCCACAATCGCCCGCCGCCGAGCAAGCCGATGCGTACGACGAATCTGCGCCTCCTGATTGCGGCGCCGGTCCCGCTCACTCTCCGCCACCACCGGAGGTACCCGCCGAGGCTTCCCGTCGGCATCCACCGCGGCGAACACCAGGTAGGCCGAGCCGACCTGCTGAGGCGGCGTCGACTCGTTCCAACGCTCGGCGAGAACGCGGACGCCGACCTCCATCGACGTACGACCCGTCCAGTTCACCTGTGCCTTCACATGCACGAGGTCGCCTACGCGTACGGGTTCCAGGAAGGCCATCTCGTCCATGGAGGCGGTCACGGCGGGCCCGCCGGAGTGCCGCCCGGCCACCGCGCCGGCCGCGTCGTCGACCAGTTTCATGATCACACCACCGTGCACCGTGCCCAGAAGGTTGGTGTCGTTGTGGGTCATGATGTGGCTGAGGGTGGTTCGGGACGCCGAAGTCGGCTTGCCCGGAATATCGGATTCCGGAGTACGGGCCTGGTCTGTCATGCCGTCCACCTTATGCCGGGCACTCGCAAGGGTTGCTTTGCATCAGCTCTGCAACAGCCCTGGTGCGATTTTCCGAAGACTCTTGTATGGCACACAGTGGGACCCTGCACACTGGGCCCATGAGCGATTGGCCCCAGGGATACAACGGCGGCGACCGGCACGGCCGCGGCGGCACAGGCGCCGAGCCCGAGGGCGCCCGTGTGATGCGGCAGGTGCAGCGCGGCTCGGGGGCCGGTCCACGCCCCTCGGCGCCGTCGCGCGGAGTCCCGCCCCAGCCGACGTACACGGACGGCTACGGCGGGGACGCCTACGACGGTTACAACACCGGCCAGGTCTACGGCTCGCCGGGCGGAGGCGGTCCGCAGGAGCCTCCGGGCGGCCGCGGACGGGGCCCGCGGCCCGCGCCGAACTGGCGCAAGCGGATCAAGTGGACCGCGATCACGGTGGTCACCGTGCTGGTCGTGGTCTCCGTGGGTACGTACTTCTGGGCCGACTCGAAGCTCAAGCGCGAGGTCGACCTGTCGAAGGTGATCGACCGGCCCGACGGCGGCGAGGGCACCAACTACCTGATCGTCGGTTCCGACAGCCGCGAGGGCATGTCCGCCGAGGAGAAGAAGAAGCTCCACACGGGCTCCGCCGAGGGCAAGCGCACGGACTCGATGATGATCCTGCACGTCGGCGACAACGGGAACACGATGATCTCGCTGCCGCGCGACTCGAACGTGACGATCCCCACGTTCAAGGGCTCCGAGTCCGGCAAGACCTTCCCGGGCACCGGCCGTCAGGTGAAGCTCAACGCGGCGTACGCCGAGGACGGGCCCGAGCTGCTCGTGCGGACCGTCGAGGCCAACACCGGCCTGCGCATCGACCACTACGCGGAGATCGGCTTCGGCGGCTTCGCGAAGATCGTCGACGCGGTGGGCGGTGTCGAGATGGACATCCCCAAGGCGTTCAAGGACGACAAGTCCGGCGCCGACTTCAAGGCGGGCAAGCAGACCCTGAACGGCGAGCAGGCGCTGGCCTTCGTCCGTACGCGGTACGCGTTCGCGGGCAGCGACCTGGACCGTACGAAGAACCAGCAGAAGTTCCTCGCGGCCCTGGCGAGCCAGACGGCGACGCCGTCCACGGTCCTCAACCCCTTCAAGCTCTACCCGACCATGGGCGCCGGCCTCGACACCCTCACCGTCGACAAGGACATGTCCCTCTGGAACCTGGCCTCGATGTTCTGGGCCATGAAGGGCATCACCGGCGGCGAGGGCAAGTCGATGAACATGCCCATCTCCGGCAACTCGGCCAACGGCAACCTCCAGTGGGACACCGCCAAGGTCAAGACCCTGGTGAACCAGCTGAAGAACGACGAGAAGGTGACGGTGTCGGGGAACTGAGCGGTCCCCGAGCCCGTACCGCGTGAGAAGCCGTATCACAGCGATGGGCCCCCGGCATTGCGCCGGGGGCCCATCGCTGTAATACGGCTGCGCCCTACGGCAGGTTGCGGGCCATCACGATGCGCTGGACCTGGTTCGTGCCCTCGTAGATCTGGGTGATCTTGGCATCGCGCATCATGCGCTCGACCGGGTAGTCGCGGGTGTAGCCGTAGCCGCCGAGGAGCTGGACGGCGTCCGTGGTGACCTCCATGGCGACGTCGGAGGCGAAGCACTTGGCCGCCGCGCCCTGGAAGGTGAGGTCGCTGTCGCCGCGCTCCGACTTGGCCGCGGCCTGGTACGTCAGGGCGCGGGCGGCCTCGATCTTCATGGCCATGTCGGCGAGCATGAACTGGATGCCCTGGAAGTCGGCGATCGCCTTGCCGAACTGCTTGCGCTCCCGGACGTAGCCCTTGGCGTAGTCGAGGGCGCCCTGGGCGATGCCGAGGGCCTGGGCGGCGATCGTGATGCGGGTGTGGTCCAGGGTCTTCATCGCGGTGGCGAAGCCAGTGCCCTCCTCGCCGATGATGCGGTCGGCCGGGATGCGAACGTTGTCGAGGTAGACCTCGCGCGTCGGGCTGCCCTTGATGCCGAGCTTCTTCTCCGGGGCGCCGAAGGAGACACCCTCGTCCGACTTCTCGACGACGAAGGCCGAGATGCCCTTGGAGCGCTTCGTGGGGTCGGTCACGGCCATCACCGTGTAGTACTCCGACTCGCCCGCGTTGGTGATCCAGCGCTTCACACCGTTCAGGACGTAGAAGTCGCCGTCGCGGACCGCCTTCGTCTTCATGCCCGCCGCGTCCGAGCCCGCGTCCGGCTCGGAGAGGCAGTACGAGAACATGCCGTCGCCCTTGGCCAGCGGGCCCAGGTACTTCTTCTTCAGGTCCTCGGAGCCGGAGAGGATCACCGGGAGCGAGCCCAGCTTGTTCACCGCGGGAATCAGGGACGAGGACGCACACACCCGCGCCACCTCCTCGATCACGATGACCGTGGCCAGCGCGTCCGCGCCCGCACCGCCGTACGTCTCCGGTACGTGCACGGCGTGCAGGTCGGAGGAGACCAGGGCGTCCAGGGCCTCCCGGGGGAACCGGGCTTCCTCGTCCACCGCTGCGGCGTACGGCGCGATCTTCGCCTCGGCCAGTGAACGGATCGCGTCACGGAGCATGCCGTGCTCCTCGGACGGGCGGTACAGGTCGAAATCAGCCGATCCGGCCAAGGTCTCTCACGCTCCAAAGACGCTGTGATGCTGACGCTAATTACCGTTAAGTAACTCAAATTTTAGGGGCCCGCCCACGGCAGTGATACGTGAGCTTGGCGACAAGGGGGAAACTGCCCGGTGAAGCGCTCGAACAAGCCCCGACTATGCTCGGTCAGCGCACTCAAGGCGCGCTGCAGGCGCACACCTGACGGACACCTGACGGACACCTACTGGAGCATCCATGGCCCTCAAGATCACCGTGATCGGCACCGGCTACCTCGGCGCCACGCACGCCGCGGCCATGGCCGAGCTCGGGTTCGAGGTGCTGGGACTCGACGTCGTACCCGAGAAGATCGAGATGCTCCAGCGGGGCGAGGTCCCGATGTACGAGCCGGGGCTCGAGGAGCTGCTGGCCAAGCATGTCGCCGGTATCGAGGGGTCCAGCGGGCGGCTGCGGTTCACCATGGACTGGGCCGAGGTCGCGGCGTTCGGCGACATCCACTTCGTCTGCGTGAACACCCCGCAGAAGCACGGCGAGTACGCGTGCGACATGTCGTACGTCGACGCCGCCTTCGCCTCCCTCGCTCCCCATCTCACGGGCCCCGCCCTCGTCGTCGGCAAGTCCACCGTGCCCGTGGGGTCGGCCGAGCGGCTGGGCCGCACGCTCGTCGAGCTCGCCCCCGCCGGCGAGGAGGTCGAGCTGGCCTGGAACCCGGAGTTCCTGCGCGAGGGCCTCGCCGTCCAGGACACCCTGCACCCCGACCGCATCGTGGCCGGCGTCCGCAGCGAGCGCTCCGAGAAGCTGCTGCGCGAGGTGTACGCGACGCCGATGGCCGAGGGCTCGCCCTTCGTGGTCACCGACTTCCCGACCGCCGAGCTGGTGAAGACCGCCGCGAACTCCTTCCTCGCCACCAAGATCTCCTTCATCAACGCGATGGCCGAGGTCTGCGAGGCCGCCGGCGGCGACGTCGTGAAGCTCGCCGAGGCGATCGGCTACGACGACCGGATCGGCAAGAAGTTCCTGCGCGCGGGCATCGGCTTCGGCGGCGGATGCCTCCCCAAGGACATTCGCGCCTTCATGGCACGCGCCGGTGAACTCGGCGCCGACCAGGCCCTCACCTTCCTGCGCGAGATCGACTCCATCAATATGCGGCGCCGCGGTCAGATGGTGGAAATGACCCGTGAGGCACTGGGCGGCGGATCGTTCCTCGGGAAGCGGATCGCGGTGCTCGGCGCGACGTTCAAGCCGGATTCGGACGACGTCCGGGATTCGCCCGCGCTGAACGTCGCCGGGCAGATTCATCTGCAGGGCGGCCAGGTCACGGTCTACGACCCCAAGGGCCTCGACAACGCGCGACGGCTCTTCCCGACGCTTGGGTACGCGGACACCGCCGTGGAAGCCGTGCGCGGCGCCCATGTCGTCCTGCACCTCACCGAGTGGCGCGAGTTCCG
The DNA here is from genome assembly GCF_027270795.1 of Streptomyces sp. ActVer. Lineage (NCBI taxonomy): Bacteria > Bacillati > Actinomycetota > Actinomycetes > Kitasatosporales > Streptomycetaceae > Streptomyces > Streptomyces sp. ActVer. The sequence continues at coordinate 835 of NZ_JAPWHT010000511.1, read as the reverse complement.
CGAGCTGGACCCGGCGGCGCTCGGCGAGACCGTGACGGACCGCGTCGTGCTGGACGGCCGCAACGCGCTCGACCCCGCCGTGTGGCGGGCCGCGGGCTGGACGTACCGGGCGATGGGGCGACCGGCCGCCTGAGCCTGAGCCGCCACGACCGGTTGGCGGCTGCTTGGCGGCTGCTTGGCGGCTTGACGGGTCGGCGGCTTGACGGGTTGGCGGCTGCTTGAAGGCTTGGCGGGTCGGCGGCGTAACAAGTTGGCGGCTTCGGCGTCCGCGGCGGCTTCGGCGGGGCGCTCCAAGTCGCCGGATCCCGCCAAGTCCCCGTCCGCACCGCCGACTTCGGCCCCCGGCGATGGCGCCGGCACCCTCGGTGGCCGGGCAGGCGGCAACCCCACGAGCCCTCGAACCGACCGTCTCCGCCCGGCCCCTCGGCTGCCTGCTCGTCCTGGCGGGCGTGATGGCGGGCGGGATGGCGGCAGCGGTGGCGGGCGTGGCCGTGCCGTGTCCGCTGCTGCCGCTGGTGGGTTCACGCTCGACGGCGAGGAACGGGCGGGACGTCGAGCAGCCATAGCGGGGTCCGACCGAGCGGCCGGGCGGCTCCCCGAGCCCGGGCTACTTCGCGCGGTAGCGGCGCATCTTCGCCCGTGCCCCGCAGACGGACATCGAGCACCAGCGGCCACGCCCCGCCGGGCTGCGGTCGTAGTACGCCCAGTGGCAGTCCGGCGCCTCGCAGGCCTTGAGGCGGAGCCAGGTGCCGGCGGCGAGGGACTCGGCGACGGCCGCGGCGACCCGGGAGGCGAGAGCGGCCGGGTCCGCCGGGCGGATGGCCGCCGCGCAGAT
>NZ_JAPWHT010000510.1:0-7076 GCF_027270795.1 Streptomyces sp. ActVer | reverse complement strand
TCCACCACGCTGCCGCTGCTGCGCCCGTCGCTCGCCCTGTGTCTGCTGCTCTGCGTGACCTGATCCTGCTCGCCCACCTCGACCGTCTCCGGGAGCTCGGGCACCCCGTGCTGGTGGCCGCCTCCCGCAAGCGGTTCCTGGGCCGCGTACTGGCGGGCCCCGAGGGCGCCCCGCCGCCCGCCCGGGAGCGGGACGCCGCCACCGCGGCCGTCTCCGCGCTCGCCGCGCATCAGGGCGCGTGGGCCGTCCGTGTCCACGAGGTTCGGGCCACCGCCGACGCCGTCCGGGTCGCCCGGGCCGTGGAGGGCGCCCGGATCGCAGAGGGAGACCGGTGAGCGCCCCCCACACGGACGTCGAGCAGGTCGAACTCGCCAACACCGCCTTCTACGAGGCGATGGAGCGGGGCGACTTCGAGGAGCTGTCGTCGATCTGGCTGACCCCGTCCGACCTGGGCCACGACGAGGAGTACCACGACCCCGCCCAGGCCGGCGAGGTCTCCTGCGTCCACCCGGGCTGGCCGGTGCTCAACGGCCGGGGCGAGGTCCTGAGGTCGTACGCGCTGATCATGGCGAACACCGAGTACATCCAGTTCTTCCTGACCGACGTGCACGTTTCGGTCACCGGCGACACCGCCCTGGTGACCTGTACGGAGAACATCCTCAGCGGCGGTCCGTCACCGGAGGACAGCGACGAACTCGGGCCGCTCGTGGGCCAGCTCGTCGTCGCCACGAATGTGTTCCGCCGCACACCCGAGGGCTGGAAACTCTGGTCGCACCACGCCTCTCCCGTACTGGCCGAATCCGGCGAGGAAGAAGACGACGAGTCGCCCGCTTGAGTGGGTAAGGGCCAAGCAGAGGTTGAGATCACCGGCCCCGGGGTATGCGCGGCTACCAGCCCGTTAGCCGTCGCGTGCCCCCCGGAAAACACTCGATGAACCCTCCTTGCCCCCGCCCGGGGCGAGCCCCCTGCGGGCGAGCGCTGTCAGTGCTCGCAGGTAGATTCGAATGAGGCTGGTGTTGCCGACCGCACTCGGGAGAGCCCGCCGTTACCGACGATTGCAGGAGTGATTCGCGTGGATCGTGTCGCGCTGCGCGGCCTCAGGGCCCGCGGGCACCACGGTGTCTTTCCCGAGGAACGCGAGGAGGGCCAGACCTTCATCGTGGACCTCACCCTGGGCCTGGACACCCGGCCTGCCGCGGCCGACGACGACCTCACGAAGACCGTGCACTACGGCATCGTGGCGGAGGAGGTCGTGGCCGTCGTCGAGGGCGAGCCGGTGAACCTCATCGAGACCCTCGCCGAGCGCATCGCGCAGACGTGCCTCAAGCACGAGGGGGTCCAGGAGATCGAGGTGTGCGTCCACAAGCCGGACGCCCCGATCACGGTCCCCTTCGACGACGTGACCGTCACCATCATCCGGAGCCGAGTATGACCGCGTTCACCGAGGGCCAGAGCGACCCGACCGTACAGCCGGTGCCCGCCTCCGTGGTGGAGCGCGTGGACGCCGCCGACACGACCCTGCAGAACCCCAGGCGCGCCGTGCTCTCCCTCGGCTCGAACCTCGGCAACCGTCTGGAGACCCTCCAGGGCGCCATCGACGCCCTGGAGGACACCCCGGGCGTCCGCATCAAGGCGGTCTCTCCGGTGTACGAGACGGAGCCGTGGGGCGTGGACCCCGGCAGCCAGCCGACGTACTTCAACGCGGTGATCGTGCTGAAGACGACCCTCCCGCCCTCCTCGCTCCTGGAGCGGGCCCACGCGGTCGAGGAGGCCTTCCACCGCGTCCGGGACGAGCGCTGGGGCCCCCGGACGATCGACGTGGACATCGTGGCGTACGCGGACGTGGTCTCGGACGACCCGGTGCTGACCCTCCCGCACCCCCGGGCCCACGAGCGCGCCTTCGTCCTGGCCCCCTGGTACGACGTGGAGCCCGAGGCCCAGCTCCCCGGCCGCGGCCCCGTGGCGCACCTGCTCGCCGACGTCCCCAGGGAAGGTGTCGCGCCCCGCGCCGACCTGGAACTCCAGCTGCCCGAGTAGTCGTTAAGGTCGAGACGCACACAGGCGGGTCGATCGAAGGGGCAATGTGAAAGAGCTGCGCATCAGGACGCTGGCCGCGGTGTTCTTCGTCGCCGGGTTGCTGTCCTGGGCGGGTGCCCGCCTGTGGAACTCGGTCGGGACACTCCCCCGGGTCCCGCTGGCCGCCCCCATCGTCCTCGCTCTGATCGCCGTCGTGCTCCTGGCCACGGCGCTCTCCCTGCGGGCCCGTCTCAAGGCCCAGCGCGAGCGCCGCCCCGACGCGAAGGGCGTCGACCCCATGATGGCGGCCAGAGCGGTTGTCTTCGGCCAGGCCAGCGCCCTGGTGGCCGCCCTCGTCGCCGGTATGTACGGTGGCACGGGCGTCTTCCTCCTGGAGTCCCTCGACATCCCCGCCCGCCGCGACCAGGCCATCTACGCCGGCTTCTCGGTCCTCGCCGGCATCGCCGTCATAGCGGCCGCCTTCTTCCTGGAGCGCGTATGCAAGCTCCCGGAGGACGACGACACGAACGGCGGCACGGCCCGAGCGACGTAACGGGGCGCAGCCCCGTAGTCCAGGGGCGCGGGGAACTGCGCGCCCAGCCTCAACGAACCCGCACGGACCGCGAAGCGTCCCCGCGCAGCGAACCGATCAGCGAGCCATGATGAGGCTCATCGCCTCATTACGGGTGGCGGCATCCCGCAGCTGCCCCCGAACGGCCGACGTTATGGTCTTCGCCCCCGGCTTGCGAATCCCCCGCATGGACATGCACATGTGCTCGCACTCGACCACCACGATCACGCCACGCGGCTCCAGGATCTCCATCAGCGACTCGGCGATCTGCGTGGTGAGCCGTTCCTGCACCTGCGGCCGCCGGGCGTAGACGTCCACGAGCCGCGCCAGCTTCGACAGCCCCGTGATCTTGCCGTTCGTGCTCGGGATGTACCCGACGTGCGCGACGCCCCTGAACGGCACCAGATGGTGCTCACACGTCGAGAACACCTCGATGTCCTTCACCAGGATCATCTCGTCGTGGCCGAGATCGAACGTCGTCGTCAGGACGTCCTCGGGCGTCTGCCACAACCCCGCGAAGATCTCCTTGTACGCCCGGGCGACCCGCCCCGGCGTCTCCCGCAACCCCTCGCGGTCCGGGTCCTCTCCGACCGCGATCAGCAGCTCTCGTACGGCGTTCTCGGCGCGCTTCTCGTCGAATTCGCCGATCGTGCCCTCACCGTCCAGCGTCACGGGATCGGTCATCTCGTGCCTCGTTCCTGAGCCTGTGACGCGTACGGATCACGCGTCTCATGTTCGGGCATACAACGATGCCGCGCCCCCCAGGCTAAGACCTGGGGGGCGCGGCATTTCGTTCCGGACCTGGTGAGGTGTATCGCACCCGAGCCTGGATCAGCTCTCGGAACGGTCCTCGGGGGCCGACTCGGTCACCGGGAGCGCCTCGGTGGAGGCCTTGGTGCTCGCGGTGATCGCGGGGCTGGCGCCGTTCGTCCCGTTCGTCAGTGACAGCTCCCTGGGGGAGAGCACCGGCGGACGGGTGGACGGCGTGCGCCGGGAGGAACCGGTCCACGCGGGGCGGGCCGGACGCTTGACGAGGGGAGCGAAGACCTCGGCGATCTGCTCCTTGCTCAGCGTCTCCTTCTCCAGCAGCTGGAGGACCAGCGCATCGAGCACGTCGCGGTTCTCGACCAGGATTTCCCAGGCCTCGTTGTGCGCGTTCTCGATGAGCTTCTTGACCTCTTCGTCGACGAGCGCGGCGACCTCTTCCGAGTAGTCGCGCGGGTGCGACATCTCCCGGCCCAGGAAGGGCTCGGTGTTGTCGCCGCCGAACTTGATCGCGCCGAGACGCTCGGTCATGCCGTACTGCGTGACCATCGCGCGGGCCGTGGCTGTGGCCTTCTCGATGTCGTTCGCGGCACCCGTGGTCGGGTCGTGGAAGACGAGCTCCTCGGCCGCGCGCCCGCCCAGCATGTATGCCAGCTGGTCGAGCATTTCGTTGCGGGTCGTGGAGTACTTGTCCTCGTCCGGCAGGACCATCGTGTAGCCGAGAGCACGGCCTCTGGAGAGGATCGTGATCTTGTGGACCGGGTCGGAGTTCGGAGACGCCGCCGCGACCAGGGCGTGTCCGCCCTCGTGGTACGCGGTGATCTTCTTCTCCTTGTCCGACATGATCCGGGTCCGCTTCTGCGGGCCCGCGACCACACGGTCGATCGCCTCGTCGAGCATGTTGTTGTCGATGAGCTTCAGGTTGCTGCGTGCGGTGAGCAGCGCGGCTTCGTTCAGCACGTTCGACAGGTCCGCGCCCGTGAAGCCGGGCGTGCGCCGGGCAACCGCGCCCAGGTCGACGTCCGGAGCGACCGGCTTGCCCTTCTGGTGGACCTTGAGGATCTCCAGACGGCCCTGCATGTCCGGGCGGTCGACCGCGATCTGGCGGTCGAACCGGCCGGGGCGCAGGAGGGCCGGGTCGAGGATGTCCGGACGGTTCGTGGCGGCGATGAGAATCACACCGCCCTTGACGTCGAAGCCGTCCATCTCGACGAGCAGCTGGTTCAGCGTCTGCTCGCGCTCGTCGTGACCACCGCCGAGGCCGGCGCCGCGATGGCGGCCGACCGCGTCGATCTCGTCGACGAAGACGATCGCCGGGGCGTTCGCCTTGGCCTGCTCGAAGAGGTCACGGACCCGGGAGGCACCGACGCCGACGAACATCTCGACGAAGTCGGAACCGGAGATCGAGTAGAACGGGACGCCCGCCTCACCCGCGACAGCACGCGCGAGCAGCGTCTTGCCCGTACCGGGAGGCCCGTACAGGAGCACACCCTTGGGGATCTTCGCCCCGACGGCCTGGAACTTCGCCGGCTCCTGGAGGAACTCCTTGATCTCGTGGAGCTCCTCGACCGCCTCGTCCGAGCCCGCCACATCGGCGAACGTCGTCTTCGGGGTGTCCTTGGTGATGAGCTTCGCCTTGGACTTCCCGAAGTTCATGACCCGGGAGCCGCCGCCCTGCATCTGATTCATCAGGAACAGGAAGACAACGACGATGAGGACGAAGGGGAGCAGGGACAGCAGGATGCCGACGAAAGCGTTCTGCTTGGTCGGCGAGACCGTGTAGCCGTCCGGAATCTGCTTGTTCTGGTACTTGTCCTGGAGGGTGGTGGCCAGGGCCACGCCCTGGTCGCCGATGTAGCTCGCCTGGATCTTCGAGCTGCCCTCGACCTTTGTACCGTCCTTGAGCTCGATCTTGATGACCTGCTCGTCGCCGGTGGTGAGCTTGGCCTGCTGGACCTTGTTGTCATTGATCGCCTGGACGACCTGGCCTGTGTCCACCGTCTTGTAGCCGCCGGACGAGCCGACGACCTGCATCAACACGACCACGGCAAGGACGGCCAGCACGATCCACATGACCGGCCCACGGAAGTATCGCTTCACGTCCATCCATACGGAGCGGTGCCGCCCCGTCCCTCCTGCCATAGTGAGTTTGATAAGACTGTTCTTCGGACGGTACCTCAGCATTGTCACCCGAAGCTGCGCGGTCCGGCTGACAAACCCGTCTACGCATGCTCCAACGGCGCGAAACCCGCTGGGGTTCCCGGACGTCCTACAGGGGTTGGACCCCTGTCAGTGTGACGCCGTCCCACCAGGGTGCCTCAACCGCCGTAGACGTGAGGCGCGAGCGTACCGACGAACGGCAGGTTCCGGTACTTCTCCGCGTAGTCGAGGCCGTACCCGATGACGAACTCGTTGGGAATGTCGAAGCCGACCCACTCCACGTCGATCGCGACCTTCGCGGCCTCCGGCTTGCGCAGCAGCGTGCACACCTTGAGGGACGCGGGCTCGCGGGAGCCGAGGTTGGAGATGAGCCAGGAGAGTGTGAGCCCGGAGTCGATGATGTCCTCGACGATCAGGACGTGCTTGCCCTTGATGTCGGTGTCGAGGTCCTTGAGGATCCGCACCACTCCGGAGGACTGGGTGCCCGCCCCGTACGAGGACACCGCCATCCAGTCCATCGTGACGGGGGTGGACAGGGCCCGGGCCAGGTCCGCCATGACCATCACGGCGCCCTTGAGGACACCGACGATCAGCAGGTCCTTGCCCGCGTACTCCGCGTCGATCTTCGCGGCCAGCTCGCCCAGCTTCGCGTCGATCTCTTCCTTGGTGATGAGCACCGACTTGAGGTCGGTGCCCAGGTCTTTCGCGTCCACCCGCATCACTTTCGGTCGTCCCACCGGCTGCTTCCCGGCCCTCCCCGAAGAGGAGCCGCTCCCCGAAGGGGTTGCCCTCCGGGGCGGGTCGCTCCCCGAAGGGGAACCCTTTTTCAGCCTTGCCGAATCACCAGTCTGCCACCCTGCCGCTGGGCGACGACTTTGCCCGGGAGGTTGATGGCTCCCTGACCGCGCCAGCCGGTGATCAGCCGGTCGACCTCTTCGATGTGCCGGGCGAACAGCGAACCGGCGGGCGCCCCGGCCTCGATGGCGGCGCGGCGCAGGATGCGGCGGCGCACGGCGGGCGGCAGGGCGTACAGCTTGGCGCACTCCAGGAGGCCCGTGGCGTCGCGCACGGAGGCCTCGGCCTGGCCCGCCCACGCGTCGAGCGCGTCGGCGTCGTCACGGGACAACTGGGCCGTACGGGCGAGTGCCTCGACGACACCCTTGCCGAGCGCCTTCTCCAGGGCGGGCAGCCCCTCGTGGCGCAGCCGGGAACGGGTGTAAGCCGGATCCGCGTTGTGGGGGTCGTCCCAGACGGGCAGGGACTGGACCATGCAGGCCTTCCGGGCGGTCTGCCGGTCGAGGTGCAGGAAGGGGCGGCGGTAGCGGCGGGCGGCTCCCGGCCCTCCGGAGACGGCGGCCATTCCGGACAGGGAACGGATGCCGGAGCCGCGGGCCAGGCCGAGCAGGACGGTTTCGGCTTGGTCGTCGCGGGTGTGGCCGAGCAGGACCGCGGCGGCGCCGTGGCGCTCGGCGGCGGCGTCCAGGGCGTGGGCGGTGCACTTCTCCGCTTCGGCCGTCTCGGGGTCACCGCAGATGTGGCCGCCCGTGATCTCCGTGCCCTCGGC
>NZ_JAPWHT010000050.1:0-36317 GCF_027270795.1 Streptomyces sp. ActVer | reverse complement strand
CCCGGGGCGCTGCTCGACGGGGTCATCGCCCTGGTGCCGCGCAGTGCGGTGGCAGCCGGTCTGCGGCGCGCCCGGGACATGCTCGACTACGGAGACACGACGACCGTCGCCGCGGTCCTCGGCTGCGGGCGGCGTACGACCGCGCACGACACCGTGCCGTTCGCCCTGTGGTCGGCGGCGCGGGCCCTCGGTGACTACGAAGAGGGCTTCTGGGCGACCGCCCAGGTCGGCGGCGACATGGACACGACCTGCGCCATCGTCGGAGGCGTCGTGGCCGCGGGGAAGGCCGGGACGCCGCCCACGGAGTGGGTGGAGCGGACCGAGGCGCTTCCGGAGTGGCTGTCGGCGAGGGTCGTGGGCTAAGGCTGTGGATTAGGGCGGCTGGACCGGGCTGCGGGACAGGCCTCACGTTCGGCTGTCGGTGAGGGTGCCGTGCCTGCCCGTTTCCTCCTGCCCCAAGCGTCTGCCACTGTCACAGCCCTGCCACAGAGAGCCGGTGACCGGCTGCGCCCCGTGCCTCACGGTTAACCTTTCCGCCACGCCGCCCGTTGATGATCACGGGCGTGCGCCGACGAGACACCGGTCCCTGGGCTTTCGCGGCAGCCACGAGCTGCGCTGCCCGGACCGGTCGGGAGGGGGTCCCGTGTCCGACACGCCGTCCGAGGCCGAGCCGAGAGGGTCGGCCTCGAAGGATTCAGTGGGGAAGCCCGGTGCCGACGCTGAGGCGCCTGAGGTACCCGAGCCCGAGGAGCCTGCGGTACCGGAGGTGCCGGCCGACGAGGTGCGCGCGGCCCGTACCGGTGGCGCGCTCTCGAAGGATGACTCCGTGCGGGGTGGCTCCGGCGGGACTGGTTCAGGGGGGTCCGGTTCGGGCAGGGCCCATTCAGGCGGGACGGGTTCAGGTGGGACCGCTTCCGAGAAACTCAAAGTCGACACTCGGGACGTAGACACGCGGGACCTCGACGAGGACGAGGAGTGGGACGGCCCCGTCGTCGAGTCCTGGTTCGCCGGCGTCCAGGCGGAGCCCCCGGCCCCCATCCGCGACGCCACGCTCTGGGCCGCCCTCGCCACGGGCGTCCTCAGCATGCTCCTGCTCGGCGACGGCCTGGCCCTCAACCTTCTGCTGGTGGCGATACCGGCTGCGCTCGGCGCGTACTACGCGGCTCAGGCGGCGGGCCGGCGACCGCACCGCTGGACGCTGGTGTGGGGCGTGGGAGGGCTTGCCCTGCTGAGCGTGCCGGCGCTCCGCGACGCCGACTGGCCGTCGTTCCTCGCCGTCCTGGCAGCGGTGGCGGCGGGCTCGCTCGCCCTGCACGGCGGTCGCACCTGGACAGGAGTGCTGTTCGGCCCGATCGGTCTCTACACCTCGCTGGTCACCGGCCCCCGCTGGGGCTGGAGCGGTCTGCGGGAGCGGTCCGGCGGCGCCCGGGGCAACGTGGGCCCGGTGCTGCGCGCGCTCGCCGTCGCCGCGGTCCTGCTGGTGGTCTTCGGCGCGCTCTTCGCCGGGGCGGACGCAGCCTTCGCGAACCTTCTCGGCGGTCTCGTGCCGGACGCGTCGGTCTCCGGAGGGCCCTGGCACGTCGTCCTGTTCGTGATCGGCGTGGTCGGGGCGCTCATGGTGGCGCACACGGCCGCCGCACCCGTTCAGTGGGACCGCGTCGAGGTCCCGGCGGGCCGCCCTCGCGGACGCGTCGAGTGGGCGCTGCCCCTGATCGTGCTCGCCGCGCTCTTCGCGGTCTTCAACGCGGTCCAGCTCGCCGTCCTGTTCGGTGGATACGACGCCGTACTGGAGAAGACCGGCCAGACCTACGCCGAGTACGCGCGCCAGGGCTTCTGGCAGCTGCTGCTGGTCACGCTCCTCACCCTCCTCGTCATCGTCTTCGCCCTGCGCTGGGCCCCTCGTGACAGCTCCGGCGACTGGACGCTGGTGCGTGCCGTCCTCGGAACCCTGTGTGTCCTCGCGCTCGTCGTCGTGGCATCGGCGGTGCGGCGTATGGACATGTACGTGGCGGCGTACGGGCTGACGCGACTGCGGATCTCCGTGGTGACCGTGGAGCTCTGGCTCGGCCTGGTCATCGTGCTCATCATGGCGGCCGGCGTCTGGGGCGCCCGTTGGCTGCCGCGTGCGGTCCTGGCGAGCGCCGCCGCGGGAGTGCTCGCCTTCGGGCTGGTGTCGCCGGACGCTCTGATCGCCGAGCGCAACGTCCAGCGGTACGAGACGAAGGGCTCGTTCGACCTCGACTACGCGCGCGGGCTGTCCGCCGACGCCGCACCGGCTCTCGACAAACTTGAGGAGCCACTGCGTTCCTGTGCCCTGCAGTCCATCGCGCAGGACCTGGAGGGGGCGGACAAGTCCTGGTACGCCACCAGCCTGGGCGAGGCGCGCGCCCGGGACATCCTCGACGGACGGCCGCTGTCCCCCGAAGCCGACTGGAGCGTGTGCAACCGGCTGGACACCGAGCTGGCGTACCGCTGAGGCGGGGCGCGCACGGACCACGCACGGACCGCGTCCACGCCTGCGAGGGATCCTCGTCGACGAACGCGTACGAACGACGAGGCCGGGCCGCCGTCCGCCGTCCTGAGCACGGCGGCCCGGCCTCGTCGTGGTGGTTCAGCCCGCGCCGGGTCCCGCCGTGCCCGCCAGGGCGTCGAGGTCGCTCTTGCGGACCCGGATCACCAGTGCGGCGACGGCCAGGGCGAGCACCGCCATCGCGACGGCCGGGATGAAGGCCGTGGAGATCCCCTGGGACAGCACCTCGTGGCTCCAGGGAGCGGGCAACTGCTGGGTCTTGGCGAACTCCGCCTTCTGTTCGGCCGAGGCGGTGGCCATGAAGTCCGCGACCTGCTTCTCCGCCTCGTCACGGCTGGCCGTGCCGAAGACCGTGGTCAGGATGGAGAGGCCGAGCGAACCGCCCACCTGCTGCGTGGCGTTGAGCAGGCCGGACGCCGCGCCCGCTTCGTGCACGGCGACCCCGGAGACCGCGGTCAGGGTCAGCGTCACGAAGTTCAGACCCATGCCGAAGGCGAACAGCAGCATCGGACCGAGGATCCCGCCGACGTACGTACTCCCGGGGTCCATGAAGGTCAGCCAGCCGAGCCCGAGTGCGACGAGGGCCGAGCCGACCACCATGAACGGCTTCGGGCCGAGCACCGGCAGGAACCGCTGCGACAGACCCGCGCCGACGGCGATCGCGACCGTCACGGGGAGGAAGGCCAGGCCCGCCTCGATCGGCGTGTAGTTCAACACGTTCTGCACGAAGAGAACGATGAAGAAGAACATGCCGAACATCGCCGCGGCCAGGCTCAGCATGATCACGTACGTACCGGAGCGATTGCGGTCGGCGAACATCCGCAGCGGTGTGATCGGTTCCTTCGCCCGCGACTCGACCAGTGCGAAGGCGGCCAGCAGGACCACCGCCGCGCCGAAGGAGCCGATGGTCAGGCTGTCCCGCCAGCCCTCCTCCGAGGCCCGGATGAAGCCGTAGACGAGCGACGCCATACCGGCCGTCGAGGTCAGCGCACCCGCGATGTCGAAGCGCCCCGGATGCCGTTCGGACTCACTGATGTAGAGCGGTGCGAGCACGGCGATCAGCACACCGATGGGTACGTTGACGAAGAGCACCCAGCGCCAGTCGAGCCACTCGGTGAGCATGCCGCCGGCCAGCAGGCCGATCGCGCCGCCGCCGGCCGAGACCGCGGCGAAGACCCCGAACGCCCTGTTGCGCTCGGGCCCTTCGGGGAACGTCGTGGTGATCAGCGCCAGCGAGGTCGGTGACGCGATCGCGCCACCGACGCCCTGGAGGGCGCGTGCGGCCAGCAACTGCCAGGGTTCCTGGGCGAATCCGCCGAGCAGCGAGGCGAGCGTGAAGAGCAGGATGCCGGTCATGAAGACCCGGCGACGGCCGAGGATGTCACCGGCCCGGCCGCCGAGCAGCAGCAGACCGCCGAAGGTGAGTGTGTACGCGCTGACGACCCAGGTGAGGTCGGTGGTGGAGAACTCGAGCGCGTTCTGAATGTGCGGGAGGGCGATGTTCACAATCGTCGCGTCGAGTACCACCATGAGTTGGCAGGCCGCGATGACGGTGAGCGCGATGCCGGGATGCCCCTCCCGGCGGGCCGCTCCCGGCTTTGGTTCCTGAATCACTGGAGATGTTGCCACAATCAAGTCCCCCACAAGTGCGTTAGTGAACGCTCGCGTTCACTGCCGTGTCAAACGGTAGTGAGTCCCCGACAGTGAACGCAAGCGTTCACTGAAGTCGCTGCCGCTTTGCGTCACTTGACCGCTTGCGGACCCCCCGGTCCGCACGGCACGTATGCACGCGCGTGCGTGCCGCTTGCCCGCTCAGACGGAGACACGCTCATGGTTACTTCGAGTTGGACGGCCGCCTCCGCTCATGCGGCCTCCCCGCGCCGCCGTGGTGCCGTACTCGAACGTGCGATCCTCGAAGCCGCGCTGGATCAGCTCAGTACGGTCGGCTGGAACGGACTCACGATGGAGGGCGTCGCCGCCGGCGCCCAGACCGGCAAGGCCGCGGTCTACCGCCGCTGGCCGTCGAAGGAGGATCTGGTCGCGGACGCACTCCAGGCGGGGCTGCCGTCACTTGAGGACGTGCCCGACATGGGGAGTGTGCGCGACGACCTGCTGGAGCTGTGCCGTCGGGCGCGTGAGGCGATGTTCTCGCGCCCCGGGTTCGCCATGCGCTCGGTGATTCACGAATGTGACGCGGCGCAGGCCCAGCGTTTCCAGGAGGTGATCTTCGGAGGTGTCGTGGAGCCGACCATCCGGCTGCTCGGTGAGGTCGTCGACCGTGGAATCCGGCGGGGAGAGGTGCGGTCCGACGCGGCGAACTCGTATGTCTTCGACGCCATTCCGGCGATGATGATGTACCGGTCCAAGGTGTGCGCGAGTGAATGGAGCGAGCGGGACATCGAGGAGATGATCGACCAGCTCATGGTTCCACTGCTGCGGCCGACGAGTGTGTGAGCGGTCTCTGCGACGGTGAGGCCGGAGCGCCGAGGTTGCCTGGGGAAACCTGGGTGTCGCGTGGGGTTCCGAGCGGCGTAGGCTGAGGGAGCCATGCCGTACGAACCCCCAACCCACACTGTCGAGCGCTCCCTGCGCGCCACGACCGGAGCGAAGGTCATTGCCGGTGTCGACGAGGTGGGGCGCGGCGCTTGGGCCGGCCCGGTCACCGTCTGCGCGGCGGTCACGGGCCTGCGCCGCCCGCCCGAAGGCCTCACCGACTCCAAGCTCCTGACCGTCAAGAGGCGCACAGCGCTCGCCGAGATACTGGCGAAGTGGGTGACGTCGTACGCCCTCGGGCACGCCTCTCCGGAGGAGATCGACGACATGGGGATGACGGCCGCGCTGCGACTCGCCGCCTGCCGTGCCCTCGAAGCCCTGCCGGTGCGTCCCGACGCGGTGATCCTCGACGGGAAGCACGACTACCTCGGGGACCCCTGGCGGGTCCGTACGGTGATCAAGGGTGACCAGTCCTGTGTCGCCGTCGCGGCGGCCTCGGTGATCGCCAAGGTACAGCGCGACAAAATGATGGCCGAACTGGGTATCGACCATGCAGACTTCGGTTTTGCGGCCAACGCCGGGTATCCGTCACCGGTGCACAAGGCCGCGCTGGAGATGCGGGGCCCCACCCCGTACCACCGGATGACGTGGGCGTATCTTGATGCGCTGCCCCAGTGGCGGCACCTCAAGAAGGTCCGCAGTTGGGCGGATGGAAGCGTTCCGGAGATCGAAGGGCAGCTCGGCTTCGATTTCTGACGGTTCCACTCGCACTCATGTGCCACCCGCCGACGCGACTCGCACCGGCGTTTGATAAAAATCAGCTCATGCCTCTCATTCCCGAGGAGCCTCAGATTCACGAGAGTGCCCAGGGTCCCCGCGCCACTACGGCCGCAGGCCGTACCGCGCCGACCCCCCGTCCCGTACCCGGACCCCGTCCCGTGGCTCCGCCGCGTCCCGGCCGTCCGGGTCCTGTCCGGCCTGCGCCGCCGGTGCAACGCGCGCCGCACGACACGGCCGTGGCCAAGCCGGGGCCATCCGCCCCGGCGGCCCCCACCGCCCCCTCGACTCCGCAGATCCAGCTGATCCCGGCCTCGGCCGAGGGCGCGCTGGACGCGGCCGAGGAAGCGGTCGACCTGCTCCTTGACTCGGGCCGCGTCCCCGGTGAGGTTCTGGTGATCACCACCGGCGAACCGCACCCGTGGGCCGCGCACGAGCTCTCGTTCGGCGAGGCCGCCTACTGGGCCCAGCACGACGCGGGAGACGACGTCTTCTACGCCGACGCGTCCGCCCTCGGCCGTGCCGCGTCCCGGCCCGTGGTCGTCGTCGCCGTCAACGGCGGACCCGACGCCACTGCCGCCACCGCCCTGCCGCTGGCTCTCCGCCGAGCCGGCACCCTGCTGATCGTCTGCGGGGATCCGCAGCAGATCAACTCGGTGTTGGGCGCGGGGGTCTGAGGACCCCCGTTCTTCCGGGGGTACTTGGGGGGTGGAGTGCCACTGCGGCCCAGGCTGCGGTGGCATGAGCACGGTGGACGGTCCGACGTGTGCCGGTACGGGGGGACGTGCCGGCGTCGCTGTCATGGTCCGCGAGGTCGTCATGGCCGTTCAGCGTTGTCGTCGTACGTGTCCGAAGGGCTGTGCGGGTTCGAGGACGCGTGTGCGTGCCTCGGTGTCGTCAGGTGGGTGAGCTCGTCTACGGGCGTGTGGCCTTCTGGTACGTGCTGAGCCCTGGTGTGTGTTGGGCTCTTGCCCACGCGTTTGTACCCGGGTGCCCTCGTGCGGGGTACGGGTGCTCCGGTTTGCCCTTTCCTTCGCAGGCTTCGGCCGACCGGTGTCGCGCCTGTCTCGCCTCGGCGAGGCCGGTGGTCCTCTGTGGCTGCGCGGCGGCCGGTGGTACCGGTGCCGAGGGGTGGTCGGCCGGACGAACGGCCGACCGGTGCCATGTCTGGCGGCCGCGGGCTCCGCCTCAGCGGGCCGCCGCGCGGCGCAGCACCTCCGAGGCCGAGCCACCGGTGCGTGGCTGAATGGTCTCGACCGCGGCGAGGGCGTCCAGGGACTCCGGCTTCGAGTCCGCGCTCGGCCGACGTCCGCCCCGCCCTTCGCCGAGCACCTGCCAGCCCTCACGCGTCAGCGTGATGTACGCCCCACAACGCAGCCCGTGCAGCGTGCAGGCGTCTCGCAACCCCCACATCCACGCCCCGTCCTCCTCCGTCCATCGCCCGTCGCCCTCACGGCAGTAGAGCAGGACGGCCGTACGCACCGGTGTGCGGCGCCGCAGGTCGTGCGGGATGACCCGGCGCAGCTGCGCGAGCAGCGCGTTGCGGAACATCCAGCCGTCCGCCGGGGCCGGCCGCCGGACGAAGGACGCGCTGGCCCTGAGCCGTTCGTCCGGATCGAGGACGGCGACGATCGCGGTGTCCGGCCGGGGCAGATGCCGGGAGTGCAGCCCGCTGACGACTTCCCGGGGATTGCGCAGCAGCGGTATCCCCGCGGCGGCCCATTCGGCGGGTTCGAGCATCCGGGCGAGTGAGTTGGCGGAAGTGGCGGACGTCGACATCGATGCCGCCGAGGACGGAGCGAATCCGAAGGTCACGGTCCTCCCTTCGGCTACGCGCCCAGACAGCGGGCGGGGGTCGGACTTGGGGGAGCGCACCGCGGGACAGCCCGAACGGGCGGCCCAGGAAGGACCACGCGGGGCGCGAGGCCAATTCTTCCTGGCGAACTTGGTTGCGGCAACGAGCAATTGGGGCCACCGACCGTTATCCGGTGATCCGCCTTATATATCCCTGCCCGTTACCTCGCATGTCACGCTTGGATCAGGCTTGCACAGCAAGGACCAGCGGCAACACCCCCTGTGCACCGGACCGCCGGAGCAGACGCGCGGCCACGGCCAGCGTCCAGCCGGTCTCGGTCGAGTCGTCCACGAGCAGGACGGGGCCCTGGGCCTGGGCCAGCGTGGTGGCCAGACCGGGCGGCACCACGAGCGCCCCGTCGAGGGCCTTCAACCGCTGCGCGCTGTTGCTCCTGGAGACCTGCGCCGCCTCGTGTCCCGGGGCGTACTCGATGGAACCCAGCAGGGGCAGGCGTCCGACCTCCGCGATCCGCGCGCCCAGCGACTGGATCAGGCGCGGTCGGCCGTGCGAGGCCATGGTGACGACACCGACCGGGCGCGGCTGCGCGTCGGGGCTCCCCGAGGCCCAGCCGCCGGGACCCTTCGCCCAGTCGGCCAGCACACCGACCACGGCCTTCGCCACATCGTCCGGAACGCGCTCGTCAAGGGCTTGGGGCGAGAGCATCGGCCGCAGCCGGTTGCCCCAGCCGATGTCCGAGAGCCGACCCAACGCCCGCCCGGACGCGGCCTGTTCACCGGCCGGAATGCGCCCCTTCAGATCGACACCGACCGCCGGCAGGCCCGTCGGCCACATCTTCCGGGGCTCGACCTCGACACCCGCCCGGCCCAGCTCACCACGCGCGGAGTCCAGGGACGACGAGGACACGGCGTCGGTGAACCGGGGCCCCGCGCACATGTCGCAGCGACCGCACGGAGTGGCTCCCTCGTCGTCCAGCTGGCGCCGCAGGAACTCCATTCGGCACCCGGTCGTCGTCACGTAGTCACGCATCGACTGCTGCTCGGCCGCACGCTGCTTGGCGACCCAGGCGTAGCGCTCGGTGTCGTACGTCCACGGGTCGCCCGTGGAGATCCAGCCGCCCTTGACGCGGTGCACCGCGCCGTCCACGTCCAGGACCTTGAGCATCGTCTCCAGACGTGACCTGCGCAGCTCCACCAAGGGTTCGAGCGCGGGCAGCGACAGCGGCCGACCGGCCTGGGCGAGGACGTCCAGGGTGCGCCGGACCTGCTCCTCCGGAGGAAAGGCGATCGACGCGAAGTACTGCCAGATCGCCTGGTCCTCCTTGCCAGGCAGGAGCAGCACCTCGGCATGCTCCACCCCGCGCCCCGCACGGCCGACCTGCTGGTAGTACGCGATGGGGGAGGACGGTGACCCCAGGTGCACCACGAACCCGAGGTCGGGCTTGTCGAAGCCCATACCCAGCGCCGACGTGGCCACGAGCGCCTTGACCCGGTTCGCGAGCAGATCCTCCTCGGCCTGCTGACGATCCGCGTTCTCCGTCTTCCCGGTGTACGAGGCCACTGTGTGCCCGCTCTGCCGCAGGAACGCGGTGACCTCCTCGGCAGCGGCCACCGTGAGCGTGTAGATGATTCCGGAGCCGGGCAGCTCGCCCAGATGCTCGGCCAGCCAGGCCATCCGGTGTGCGGCGTCCGGCAGCTGCAGCACGCCGAGGCTCAGGCTCTCCCGGTCCAGCGGGCCGCGCAGGACGAGAGCGTCCGTGCTGCCACCTGTGCCCAGCTGCTCGGCGACATCGGCCGTCACGCGCGCGTTGGCCGTGGCGGTGGTGGCGAGGACCGGGACTCCCGGCGGGAGGTCCGCGAGCATCGTGCGCAGCCGCCGGTAGTCCGGCCGGAAGTCGTGGCCCCAGTCGGAGATGCAGTGTGCTTCGTCGACGACGAGGAGGCCGGTCGCTGCGGCGAGCTTGGGCAGCACCTGGTCGCGGAAGTCCGGGTTGTTGAGCCGCTCGGGGCTCACCAGGAGGACGTCCACCTCGCCCGCTGCCACCTCGTCCTGGATCGTGTCCCATTCCTCCGTGTTGGACGAGTTGATGGTCCGCGCCCGGATGCCGGCGCGTGCGGCAGCCTCGACCTGGTTGCGCATGAGGGCGAGGAGCGGGGAGACGATGACGGTGGGGCCCGCGCCCTGCTCCCTCAGCAGCGCCGTCGCCACGAAGTACACGGCGGACTTGCCCCAGCCGGTGCGCTGCACGACCAGGGCTCTGCGCTTGTCGGCGACCAGTGCCTCGATGGCGCGCCACTGGTCCTCGCGCAGCCGGGCGTCACCCGCCGGGGCGCCGACGAGGCGGGCGAGGACAGTGTCGGCCGCGGTGCGCAGCTCTGCGTTGCTCATGGCCCCATGCAACCCGATGGGTCGGACATCATGCGAATGAGGCGGTCAGTCTGTGGACAGTTCTGACGTGATCATGGTCGTGGTTATCCACAGGTCAAAGCGGAACGCTGGGATCCGCGGGATGGTCACGGCATGACGAATCACAGCGAAGCGGCCGGGAATCTCGGTGACGGCGACATGAGTGGGTGCGGCGAGCGTGACGAGCGCGGCGGGTTTGGAGGGCTCGACGGGCTTGAAGGGGCCGACGGGTTTGGAGGGTCCGACGCGGTTGGAGGACTTGGAGGGCTTGGAAGGAGCGGGGGCGCGGGTGGTCAGCACGGCCAAGTTCGTGGGGGTGATCGCGAAGCTCGCGGTGGGCAGAGCGAGGCCTGTGGCGGACGTGTGCCAGGGCTTGGCGAGCACGGTTCAGGGCGTGGCGGACGGCGCTCGGAGCACGGTGGAGATGGTTCAGGTCGCGGTGGGCGCGGCTCAGAGAGCGAAGGGCATGGCTCGGGGAGCGGAGGACACGGCTCGGGACCGGGGCTGGGCGCACGTGGTGAGGGCCGTGGACGTGAGAGCCGGGTTGACCCCGCACACGGCGCGTCCGGCGTCCCGTTCGCCGAGCATCAGGTCACGCTCCGCACTCCCGCCGAGCTGGCAGACGCGCTGCCGTACCTGCTCGGCTACCGGCCCGAGGACAGCATCGTGCTCGCCGCCCTGCACGACAGGGACGGGCGTGGCAGGTTCGGCGGACGGGCCCGGCTCGGCATCCCGGGCAACGCGGACGACTGGGCGTCCGTCGCCCGGCAGCTGACCGAAGGACTTGTGAAGGGCAGCGAACGCAGGGGCGCGCTGCCCGAGAGCATCGTCGCCTTCCTCTGCCAGGACCCCAAGGACGGAGAGTCGGCCCGGGAAGTCATGGAACGACTGCGGCCACTCGCACAGTTGCTGCGCAAGGCCTGCGGTGCCCTGGACGTTCCCGTGATCGAGGCCCTGTGCATCTCGGACGGCCGTTTCTGGTCCTACTGCTGCCCCAGTGCGCAGTGCTGCCCGTCCGACGGGACACCCATGGGGTTGCCCGGCACATCAGTGCTGGCCGCCGCGGCCACCTACGCGGGTCTCCAGATTCGGGGATCCCTGCGGGAGTTCAGGGCGAGGCTCATGCCGTGGGAGACGGCGGCCGCACTGGAGCAGGAGTCCGCACTCGATGCGGTGAGCACGTCGCTGATTCCGCGAATCCTGGACGACGAGAGCCGCACAGTCGTGGCGACGGAGACCTTGGACCTGGCCCATCGGGTCATGCGCCGATTTGCCGACTCCACCTCCGCGGCCGGTGGACCGGGTGTACCCACTGTGTCCGGTACAGCAGGTATGTCCGGTGCTCTGTCGGCGGATCTCCGGGACGACGAACTACTGCGTCACGACGAGGCAGCCACCTTGATCCTCGGTCTCCAGGACCGTACGACGCGTGACCGGGCGGCGGAGTGGATGGAGGGCGACGAGGCCGGACCGGCCCTCCGACTCTGGCGGGCTCTGGCCCGCCGCTGTGTCGGCCCGTACGGCGAGCATGCCGCGGCGCCGCTCACGCTCGTGGGGTGGGTCGCGTGGTCCTCGGGTGACGAGTTGGAGGCCCGCGAAGCCCTGGCGATGGCCCTCGGAGCGGATCCGGGATACCTGTTCGCCCGCCTTCTCCACCAGGCGTGCAACGAGGGACTGGACCCGGAGTCGATTCGCCGCTGCCTCCGCAAGGAGCGGGTGGATCGTGCCGACGCGGAGGCGATCGCGTCCTCGGTGCCCTCGGTGCCCTCGGTGCCCTCGGCGTCTGCGGCGTCTGCGGCGTTCGCAGTCGACGCCGACGGACCGTCCGGGTCTGCCTCGACACCGTCGACACGGGTGGCTTCCCGTCGCCGACGCAAGCCGCGGTCCACGGCGAGCGCGGGGAGCCGACCGGGTTCCCGGTCCTCTGGAACCGCGGGCACGCGCCGTCCCCGGTCCACCGCTGACGGCTCCTCGACGCCGGAAGCACCCACTCGGGCTGGTGACGGCACGGGCGGCGGTACCCGGTCCCGCCGAGGGGCTGGCCGGCATGGGACGAAGCAAGGCGACACATGAGGGCGGGTGAGCGGTGTCGAGCGAGTTGGCCGACTCGGTTCGGATGGTCGGCCTGGTTGCTTCCGGTGGTGGCTTGGGGGCTGGCGGGGCTCGGGTTGGTGTGGGGGTCTGCCGGACTTGGGGCGATGTGGCGTGGGGTGAGTGCTCGGGTCCTGGGAGCGGTTGTGCCAGGGAAGAGCGGGACCGCTGAGGACACTCCGGGGTGGGCTGGCCGGACGGAGTCTGCCTTCGCCCCGGGTCGACTGGTCGAAGAAGCGTCAAGCCCCGGTCGGCAGCCGGAAGGAGGACCAGGCCGGGGCCCGGCGTTGGAAGGCGTCCCCGGCCTGGGCAGATTGCCGGGAGGCGCGGCCGGCCCGAGCCGACCGTCGGGAGGTGCATCCGGCTGCAGCCGACCGTCGGAAGACGTGCTCAACCGGAGCCGCCGGGCGGAAGGCGTGCCCAACCCGAGCCGCCGGCCGGAGGGCGCGTCCGACCCACGCCGCCGGCCGCAAGACGCAGGCGCTCCGAGCGGCCTGCCGGAGACGAGCGGCGTAGCGCTCCGCGAGGCGGACCGCCTTGCCCGACTCCGGGCCGCCGGATGCGGCAAGGGCGACGAAGCGGTTGTTGTGCCACTCGCCCCCGTCGTTCTCCGCCTGGGGCCCTTCCCGGCCGGAACTCCGGACTGGGATGACCGCCCGCCTGTGACAGCCGATCTGCATGTGTGCCACCCCCAGGCCGGCGTCCTCCACGTACGCCACGCCCACACCCGCGTCGCCCCGGCTCTCGACCGAACATGCCCAACCGCGCCATCAAGTCAGCCCCCGCACGCCCACCCCGCTCCGGGAACCACTCGTGACCGCCCTCCGGACTCTCCGCCTCACCGCCAATCGGTCGGCTTCCGTGAACCGGGGCGTGACCCGGGACAGGCCCGTTCCGTTCACCTGAGTGGCGCAGCCCGCGGCCGGGCCGTGCCATCGCATCGAACCCGCCCTTCCGGAGCCCCCCACACGCAGCTGAGTGCGCACTCAGCGCACGGAGCACAGAAGAAGCCGCCCCATGCCCCTGCCCACCCAGTCCTCAACTCAGCACGACAACCACCCTCTGCTCCGCAGGCCCGCACAGCTCCCCATAACCCCCGGCGGTGCCACGACTCCGAAGGCACCCCTGTCCCTGCCGCACGCGACGGCGAACCTGCCTCCCGCGCACAACACGCTGATCTGCGTCGCGCTGCCCGGTCTCGCGATCTCCACGGAGCACGGCCAGCTGACCGGACAGGGGCTGGAGGGCTTCTACCGCGGGGGCCGACGCATGCTCTCCCGATGCCGACTGCGCGTCGCGGGGCGGGAACCGCTCGCGATCCAGGCCCGGATGATCGCGGCCGACCAGGCCCGTTTCGTGGCGACGCTGAGCCTGTCCGCCGACGGCGGCCCCGACCCGGATGTCATCGTCGAGCGGACGCGATACGCGGACGGCACGGAGCGGATCACCCTGCGCAGCGCGGCCCACCGTCATCTGCGCCTGCCCGTCGAGGTGTCGCTCGGCACGGACCTGGCGGAACTGGGCGCGGTCGCCTCCGGGCGTGCCGGTCCCGACCTGCCTGCCAGCGTTCACGACTCGGGCATGCGGTGGTCCTGCGCCACCGGGCACTCCGTCGTCACGGCCAACCCGCCGCCCTCGGACGCGCTGGCCTCCGCGGGGCTGCTCCGATGGGAACTCGAACTGCCGCCCGGCGACACCCGAAGCGTGGAGCTGAGGGTACGGCCGACCGGTGCGGGTCCCATCCGGGCCATCGCGCGCGCTGCCACGAGCCCGCTGGCCCAGGCACGGGCCGTGAGCGACGACCCAAGGGTCGAGGCACTCCTGCGCATGAGCATCGAGGATCTCCAGGCCCTGCTGCTGCGTGACCCGGCGCATCCGTCCGACAACCACCTCGCGGCCGGCGCGCCCTGGCGCTGCGGCATGGCGCCGGCCGACGCACTGGCGGCGGCGCGCATGACCCTGCCGCTGGGCACCCGGCTGGCCGCAGGCACCCTGCGCACCCTCGCACGCACCCAACTGGTGGGCGCGGGGCCCCGATCCGGACTCATCCCCGGGCCGCGACGGCACGCCGGTACACATCTGCCACCGAGCTGCACGGGTGAAGAGGCGACTCTGCTGTTCCCCGTCGTTCTCGCGGAGGCCAGGCGCTGGGGGCTCCCCGAACAGGAGACCGAAGAGCTGCTCCCTGTGGCCGAGCGCTGCCTGCAGTGGCTGCGGACGGCGGTCGGCGACGGCACGTATCTGTCCGACCCGCACCCCGGCGGACCGTGGCGCTGCGAGACCCAGGCGCACGCACACCGGGCCGCGCTGCTGGGCGCCGATCTCCTCGACGCGTACGGCAGGCGAGGCGGCCCCGAGCTGCGGGGATGGGCCCGCGGGATGAGGGCCGCGTTCCAGGAGGACTTCTGGATCGAGGACAGGGGAGGCGGCAGACCGGCCGCCGCCCGCCTGCCGGACGGGCGGATCGTGCCGCACCTCGGCGCGGCCGGGGTGCACCTCCTCGACACCGGGCTGCTCGGCGTGGGCGCCCCGGCCCAGGGGCTGCTCGACAAGGTGCAGACGGAACAGCTGGCGCGGCTGCTCGGCGCGCCCGCCATGGACTCGGGCTGGGGACTGCGCAGCCTCGGCGCGAAGGAGGCGGCGTACAACCCGTTCGGGCATCGAGGTGGGGCCGTGCGGGTCCACGAGACGGCTGTCGCCGTCGCGGGACTGGCCGCAGCGGGCTACGAAAAGGAGGCGAGCTCACTGCTGCGGGGCGTCCTGTCGGCGGCAGAGGCCTTCGGGCACCGGTTGCCGGAGATGTACGCGGGGGAGCAGCGCACGCAAGGTGGTGCCCCGCTGCCGCATCCGGCGGCCTGTCGGCCTGCGGCCACGGCCGCGGCCGCCGGGATCCTCCTGCTCACCACCCTCGCCGGAATCCGTCCGGACGCCCCTGCCGGAACGGTGACGCTGCGGCCAATTCGTGGCGCACCCCTGGGCGAGATCGGGCTGACCGGCCTGCGTGTGGCGGGCGCCCCCTTCTCCGTACGGGTCAGCAGGCTCGGCCTGGCCATGGTCGAGGAGGCCGCCGAGGGGCTCCAGCTGGGGGTGTGAGCGGTCGGAAGCCGGCGAGGGGCGGGGCGGCGGTGTCCCCCGGCGCCCGTACCGGAGTGCAGTGGATCAGCCACTGAAGCGACCGACGAAGGGAGTGTTTATCGTCAGGCAGACGACTATGATCTCGACATGCCCTACGACCCGTCAGCCTTCCCGCCGTTTGCCGTCACCGTTGACCTGGTCGTGCTGACCGTGCGTCGCCATGCCCTGTGTGCGCTGGCGGTACGGAGGGGTGAGCCGCCCTTTCAGGGGCGGTGGGCGCTGCCCGGCGGCTTCGTACGGCCGGACGAGGACCTGGCGCAGGCGGCGGCGCGGGAACTGGGCGAGGAGACCGGGCTCTGCGCCCATGACCCGGCCGCCCCCGCGCAGGCCAACGGCGCGCACCTGGAGCAGCTCGCGACCTACGGCGACCCGAAGCGCGACCCGCGGATGAGGGTCGTCAGCGTCGCCCACCTCGCCCTCGCCCCCGATCTGCCCGCGCCCAGGGCCGGCGGAGACGCGAACAGCGCGCGCTGGGCCCCCGTCGAGGAACTGCTTCAGCGGGGCGGCTACGGCCGTGACGGCGAACAGGCCGCACCACTCGCCTTCGACCATGCGCAGATCCTGGCGGACGGTGTGGAGCGCGCCCGCTCGAAGATCGAGTACTCGTCGCTGGCGACTGCCTTCTGCCCGACGGAGTTCACGGTCGGTGAACTGCGCCGGGTGTACGAGGCGGTGTGGGGCGTGGCGCTCGACCCCCGCAACTTCCACCGCAAGGTGACCGGCACGCCGGGATTCCTCGTCCCCACGGGCGGTACGACGACCCGCCAGGGCGGCCGCCCTGCCCAGCTGTTCCGCGCGGGCGGCGCCACGCTGCTCAACCCGCCGATGCTCCGCCCCGAGGTCTGACGGCGCTCCTGAGGCGGTGCCGGACGGAACCGTGCCGGGACGGGCGCGGCCTCGATATCCGGGCCGAGACCGGGTCCGCCCCAGGACCTGTGCCGAGACCTGTGCCGAGACTTGAGACAGCCACCCCGGGATTCGTCGTCCGGCCAAGTGGCCGGACGGGCACGGGGCATGCCCCACAGCGTGCTCAAGATGCCCGGAAAACTGTACATATCGCGCTATCTTGCTTCGGGTGATCCAGGCCATCGGACTGACCAGCAACGCCCGCAAGGAGCTTCCCCCCGCCGTCGACGACGTCTCCTTCGAGGTGCCCGCGGGCCGCGTCACAGCGCTCCTCGGAGCCCCGGGCGCGGGCAAGACGACGGCGCTCAGGCTCATGCTCGAACTCCAACAGGGCCGCGGGATCACCTACTTCAGAGGCCGCCCGCTGCATCGCATCGCCCACCCCTCGCGCGAGGTCGGCGTGCTCCTCGGAGAGGTCCCCGGCCACCCGGCGCGCACGGTCCGCGGTCAACTCCGCATGCTGTGCGCCGCGACAGGCGTGCCGGCCCGGCGCGCCGACGACGTCCTCGCAGTGGTGGGCCTGGTCAGCCTGCGCGACCAACGTCTGAGCACGCTCTCGCGCGGCATGGACCGTCGCCTCGGTCTGGCCTGCGCACTGCTGTCCGACCCGCACACGCTCGTGCTCGACGACGCCGCCGACGGGCTCTCCGCCCGCGAGGGCCGCTGGCTGCACGGGATTCTGCGGGCCCACGCCGCCGGGGGTGGCACTGTGCTGTTCGCCACGGGCGACCCGAAGGAGGCCGCGCGGGCCGCCGACCGTGTCGTCACACTGGAGGAGGGCAGGCTCGTCGCCGACCAGGACGTCGCCGACTTCGCTCGCACCCGCCTCAGGCCCCGCGTAGCCGTCCGCAGCCCGCACGCCGAACGGCTCGGCGCCCTGCTCACCAAGGAGGCCCGCACCACCCGACGCTCCGTGGAGGTCGTACGGGAGGACGGCAACCGCCTCTCCGTGTACGGCAGCACGTGCGCCGACATCGGCGAAACCGCCTACCGCCACAGCATCCTCGTACACCAACTCGCCGACGAAGTCGGCGACATGGGGCCCGTCCCCGCCCAGCCCCCGGCGAGTGACTCCCCGGAGGCCGAGCAGCCCGCGCGCACCGCGGAGGCGGAAGGCGCGAACGAACTGTCGCCCCTGCCGCCGCCCATCACCGCCAGGCCGGGAACCAGCCCCTTGCGGCCGCTGCGCTACGAACTGCGCCGGGCGGCCGGGGTCGCCACCGGCTACCTCACCGCGGTCGCCGTGCTCGTCGCCTCCGCCCTGATCTCCGTGCTCCTGGCCAGAGCGGGCCACACCCCACAGGCGCGTCTCCTCGCCGCGTGGCCGAGGGAATTTCCTCTTCCGCCCGCGGCGCTCGGTGCGGGGCTGCTCGGTGCCATCGCCTTCGGCGACGAGTTCCGTCATCCCGCCCTGGCCGCCGATCGCGGGAACGTCCCCCGCCGCCTGGGGCTGCTCGCCGCCAAACTCCTCGTCGCCGCCGCCACCGCGCTGCTGCTGGCCCTCCTCGCGGTGGGCGTGGACGCCGAACTGCTCTACCTCGTCTACGGAAGGGAGCTCACCGGAGTTCCCGAGGACTGGCTTTCGCTGAGCGTGAGTTGGATCGGTCTCGTGGTGGGCTGCGCCTGGGCGGGCGTCCTGGCGGCCGGGATCTTCCGGTCGACGACCGCCGGACTCGCGGCGGTACTGGCCGTACCGGTCCTCGTCGTGCCGCTCGTACAGAAGGTCTTGGAGGGACCGTCCGTGCGGACCGCCGCCGGTTTCTCGACCCGGCTGCGCGAGCTCGTGCTGGTGCAGTGGCCGTTCGGAGGCGAGCGCTATGTGGCTGCTGTGGCGCGAGTGATCGCCCAACCCGTCGGCGGCGCACTGATGTTGTCGATCAGCGCCCTGCTCTGCGCATACCTGCTCACCACTCTACGGAGCAGGGTCCGATGACGGCGGCCCGTGCACATGTGTTCCCTTCGTGCGCGCAACTCCGCGCAGAACGCCCATTTCTTTCCGATAAGGCGTCAATTGCGACGGGGTGAGCGATCACCCTTTCGTGTGCTTTTCACCAAAGACCTCAAGGGAGTTGGAGACGGAGCCGACAAAGGATCCGTGAGTACCCTTGCGCACACCATGATGACCGCCGCCCGTTCCGCAGACTCCGGCCTCGCCGGCCCGGGCGAACTCGACCGCTACCCCTACGGGGAGGTCCCCGGTGCAGACCGCGTCAGCGCCTCCGTGTGGGACAGTACGGACCCAGAGCTGGGCCGCATGGGCCGACGTGCCGCCGGCAGCCGCGGACGCGGCCTGCATGGCCAACTGGTCCAGCAGCTGGGGCAGATGATCGTCTCGGGCGACCTGGGTGCGGACCGCCCGCTGGTGCCCGAGGAGATCGGCCAGCGATTCGAGGTCTCCCGCACCGTCGTCCGCGAGTCGCTCCGCGTCCTCGAGGCGAAGGGCCTGGTCAGCGCCCGCCCCAATGTCGGCACGCGCGTACGCCCGGTCAGTGACTGGAACCTCCTTGACCCGGACATCATCGAGTGGCGGGCCTTCGGGCCGCAGCGTGACGACCAGCGCCGCGAGCTGAGCGAGCTGCGCTGGACGATCGAACCGCTCGCCGCCCGCCTCGCCGCCGGACACGGCCGGGAGGAGGTGCAGCAGCGGCTCGCCGACATGGTCGAGATCATGGGCCACTCCATGGCGCAGGGTGACGCGCTCACCTTCTCGCGCGCCGACGCGGAGTTCCACTCCCTGCTCATCCAGGTCTCCGGCAACCGCATGCTGGAGCACCTCTCCGGGATCGTGTCCGCCGCGCTCCAGGTGTCCGGCAACCCGGTCACGGGCTGCGACCGGCCGACCGAGGCGTCCCTCGGGCACCATGCCCGCATCGTCGACGCCCTCGCCGCCGGCGACGGATCGGGCGCCGAGACGGCCATGCGCCAACTGCTCACTGTCCACCCCGAGGTGGAGCGCGTCGTGCCCGCGCCGCGCGAGCACTGACCGCGCACCGAGGGCGGCGCGGTCGGTGGCGGGTGCCCCGGGTGGCATCGCTTGGCCGGCGAACCATCTGCCGCCGGACCCCCTGGATGCTTCTGGAATCCGGCGGGGTCCGGCGGTGTGATGAGGTACTGAGGTCACCGGCTGACCACCTCTGACCGCATCTGGGAGCTTTTGAGCACTTACGGGGTGTGACTCGGGCCACGCAGATTGGGCGTAACGCTCCACGGGGCAGCGCGATGACCTAAGAGGTGACAGCCGAGTAGGGAATACAGACGCCGTTCAAGGCGCTGTGACTCTTCCCGGCCCTCGCCCGCGCCGTCGGCCCATCCCCAAGTCGGCGGTCGTCGGCTCCTGTCCGTACCGGACGGGGCCGGAAGCCGTTTTCCAACGTTCCGAGAGGTTGTTCGTGTCGGCCAGCACATCCCGTACGCTCCCGCCGGAGATCGCCGAGTCCGTCTCTGTCATGGCGCTCATCGAGCGGGGAAAGGCTGAGGGGCAGATCGCCGGCGATGACGTGCGTCGGGCCTTCGAAGCTGACCAGATTCCGGCCACTCAGTGGAAGAACGTACTGCGCAGCCTCAACCAGATCCTCGAGGAAGAGGGTGTGACGCTGATGGTCAGTGCCGCGGAGCCCAAGCGCACCCGAAAGAGCGTCGCAGCGAAGAGTCCGGCCAAGCGCACCGCCACCAAGACCGTCGCGGCGAAGACGGTGACGGCCAAGAAGGCCACCGCCACCGCCGCCCCGGCGATGCCTGCCGCAGACGCTCCCGCCGAGGACGCAGCCGAGAAGAAGGTCGCTGCCAAGAAGGCGACTGCCAAGAAGGCCGTAGCGAAGAAGACCGTCGCGAAGAAGGCGACGGCGAAGAAGACCACCGCCAAGAAGGACGACGCCGAGGTCGTCGACGACGAGGCGGCCGAGGAGACCCCGGGCGCGGCGAAGTCCGGCACCGAGGAGCCCACCGAGGACGGCGCCCAGGGCTTCGTCCTGTCCGACGAGGACGAGGACGACGCGCCCGCGCAGCAGGTCGCCGCAGCCGGTGCCACGGCCGACCCCGTCAAGGACTACCTCAAGCAGATCGGCAAGGTCCCGCTGCTCAACGCCGAGCAGGAGGTCGAGCTCGCCAAGCGCATCGAGGCCGGTCTGTTCGCCGAGGACAAGCTGGCCAACGCCGACAAGCTCGCCCCGAAGCTCAAGCGCGAGCTGGAGATCATCGCCGAGGACGGCCGCCGCGCCAAGAACCACCTCCTGGAGGCCAACCTCCGTCTGGTGGTCTCCCTGGCCAAGCGTTACACCGGCCGCGGCATGCTCTTCCTGGACCTCATCCAGGAGGGCAACCTCGGCCTGATCCGCGCGGTGGAAAAGTTTGACTACACCAAGGGCTACAAGTTCTCGACGTATGCCACGTGGTGGATCCGTCAGGCGATCACCCGCGCCATGGCCGACCAGGCCCGCACCATCCGTATCCCGGTGCACATGGTCGAGGTCATCAACAAGCTCGCGCGCGTGCAGCGCCAGATGCTCCAGGACCTGGGCCGCGAGCCCACTCCGGAGGAGCTGGCCAAGGAACTTGACATGACCCCGGAGAAGGTCATCGAGGTCCAGAAGTACGGCCGTGAGCCGATCTCCCTCCACACCCCCCTGGGTGAGGACGGCGACAGCGAGTTCGGTGACCTCATCGAGGACTCCGAGGCGGTCGTCCCGGCCGACGCGGTCAGCTTCACGCTCCTCCAGGAGCAGCTGCACTCGGTCCTGGACACCCTGTCCGAGCGTGAGGCGGGCGTCGTCTCGATGCGCTTCGGTCTCACCGACGGTCAGCCGAAGACCCTCGACGAGATCGGCAAGGTGTACGGCGTGACGCGCGAGCGCATCCGCCAGATCGAGTCCAAGACGATGTCGAAGCTGCGTCACCCGTCGCGTTCGCAGGTGCTGCGCGACTACCTCGACTAGGTCTCGGCCATACGTCACCGAGGGCCCGGTTTCCCGCTCAGGGAGCCGGGCCCTCGGTCTGCGCGGAGTGCGGAGTGCCGCCATCTGGATCACGCTGGGTGTCTCATGACAACCCCAGAGTGAGGAGCGCGCATGCCTCGTCCCTTTGCCCGAGCGCTGGCCGTCGCGGCCACGGCGGCCGTCATACCGTTGGCCTGTCCGGCCCCCGCGACGGCCGATGTCATCATCGGCGGCTACCCGGTCGAGATCTCCGAGAGCCCCTGGACGGTCGCCGTGTCCAGCCGTGACCGGTTCGGGGGTACGCGTGCCGGACAGTTCTGTGGGGGTGTGGTGATCGGCCGCTCGACGGTGCTGACCGCGGCCCACTGTCTGAGCAACGACGTGCTGGGCGCACCTCCACGGCAGGTTCGCGATCTGAAGGTGATCGCGGGCCGCGGGGATCTGCTGTCGGCCGAGGGCAGGGAGATCGCTGTACGCGACACCTGGATCAACCCGCGCTACGACAGCTACACGAACGCCGGAGACTTCGCCGTACTCACTCTCGTGGAGCCCCTCGCCGCGAGCGCGGTCATCCCCATGGCGGGTGCCGGTGACGCCGCGTACAAGCCCGGCCCCGGAGCCGTGGTCTACGGCTGGGGCGACACCACGGGGAGCGGCGACTACGCGGCCGCTCTGCGGGCCGCGCGCGTGCAGGTGCTGCCAGACGCGCTCTGTGAGGAGGCGTATCCGGGGAGCGTGGACGGAACGTACGTGCCCGCTTCCATGCTGTGTGCGGGGGAGAGGGAGGGTGGCCGGGACGCCTGTCAGGGGGACAGCGGCGGGCCGCTGGTCGCCCAGGGGCGGCTGATCGGCCTCGTGTCGTGGGGGAGTGGCTGCGGACGGGCCGGCAGCCCCGGTGTCTACACGCGGGTCTCGGAGGTCGTCAGGACCCTCGGAGAGGGCCGCTGAAGGCCCTTCTGCGGCCCTGGGAGGCGTGAGCCGTCCACGGCCTCAGGGAGCACGAGCGCGGGCGGCCACCCCTGGAGAGGAGCGGCCGCCCGGTCACCGGCCTGTGCCGGAGCTGGCTCGTCGTCTGCGCGAAGTGTCAGTGCTCTTCGTCGTTGGCGCTTGCCGGGGCGGCAGTCAACCGCTCCGTCTCGTCCTGTATCTCAGCGGCGATCTTCTTGAGTTCCGGCTCGAACTTGCGCCCATGGTGGGCACAGAAGAGCAGCTCACCACCGCTGAGGAGGACGACGCGCAGATATGCCTGGGCGCCGCAACGGTCGCAGCGGTCAGCGGCCGTCAGCGGGCTCGCGGGGGTCAGAACAGTAGTCACGTCGCCTCTTCTCTAGCTCGACGAGCTGTCGTACCAGGGTCAACATCCAACCAGGCCGAAAACGTTCCCGCTCGTGGCTCTTCCTCGAAAAAAATCTTTCCGAGTCGGCTGTCTGCTGCCGGTTGGCGGCGAATGAGCCGTATTGCGTGTCTTCGTGTCTTACGGGTTCGCGCTCTGTCAGGTTCAGTCCTCCCGGCTGGCTTGCCGGTTGTTCTTGAGGACGTGCCCGGAGCCTAAATGGTTCATGCCTGGAAGGGAACGTGATATGTACTTCACTCCAACGAGGGATCGAACAAGCATGCGACGCTGGTCTAGTCTGAGTTTCGGACGAGGGTGGCGTTACAACGGCTCTACCAGGCCTCGGTACCCTCGGAGCGGCGACCGAAGCCGGGCCCTTACCCAAAAGGGCCACACCTGAAATTCAGCGAGGAGCGAACCGCGTGACCGCCGAGACGTCCGTGCCGTCCACAGCGCTGCTGACCGGAGCAGACCGGGACGGTTCCAACTACACCGCGCGGCACCTGCTCGTCCTCGAGGGACTCGAGGCCGTGCGGAAGCGCCCGGGCATGTACATCGGGTCGACCGACAGCCGCGGTCTGATGCACTGCCTGTGGGAGATCATCGACAACTCCGTGGACGAGGCCCTCGGAGGCTACTGCGACCACATCGACGTGACCCTTCACGACGACGGCTCGGTCGAGGTGCGCGACAACGGCCGGGGCATCCCGGTCGACGTCGAGCCCAAGACCGGCATGTCCGGCGTCGAGGTCGTGATGACCAAGCTGCACGCCGGCGGCAAGTTCGGCGGCGGCTCGTACGCGGCCTCCGGCGGCCTGCACGGCGTGGGCGCCTCCGTGGTGAACGCGCTCTCGGCCCGCCTGGACGTGCAGGTGGACCGCGGAGGCCACACTCACGAGGTGAGCTTCCGCCGCGGCACCCCTGGAGCGTTCAAGGGGGACGGGGCCGACGCCGCTTTCGACGCGTCGGCCGGGCTGCGCAAGCTCAAGAGGATCCCCAAGACCCGCACCGGCACGCGCGTGCGCTACTGGGCCGACCGGCAGATCTTCCTCAAGGACGCCAAGCTCTCCCTTGAGCACCTGCACCAGCGCGCCCGGCAGACGGCTTTCCTGGTGCCCGGCCTGACCATCGTCGTCCGCGACGAGTTCGGGCTCGGCGAGGGCGGCAGCAAGGGTGAGGAGTCCTTCCGCTTCGACGGGGGCATCAGCGAGTTCTGCGAGTACCTGGCCAGCGACAAGCCTGTCTGCGACGTCCTCCGCTTCTCCGGGCAGGGCACCTTCAAGGAGACGGTCCCGGTCCTGGACGACCACGGGCAGATGACGCCCACCGAGGTCACCCGGGAACTGGGCGTCGACGTGGCGATGCGCTGGGGCACGGGCTACGACACGACCCTGAAGTCGTTCGTGAACATCATCGCCACGCCCAAGGGCGGCACCCATGTCGCGGGCTTCGAACAGGCCGTCGCGAAGACGATGAACGAGGTGCTGCGCACCAAGAAGCTGCTGCGCGTCGCCGAGGACGACATCGTCAAGGACGACGCCCTGGAAGGCCTCACGGCTGTCGTCACGGTCCGTCTCGCCGAACCGCAGTTCGAGGGCCAGACCAAGGAAGTCCTCGGCACGTCGGCGGCCCGCCGGATCGTGACGAACGTGGTCTCCAAGGAGCTCAAGGACTTCCTGACCTCCACGAAGCGGGATGCCGCCGCGCAGGCCCGGGTCGTCATGGAGAAGGCCGTCTCCGCCGCCCGTACGCGCATCGCGGCCCGTCAGCACAAGGACGCGCAGCGCAGGAAGACGGCCCTGGAGTCCTCCTCGCTGCCGGCCAAGCTCGCCGACTGCCGCAGCGACGACGTGGACCGCAGCGAGCTGTTCATCGTCGAGGGAGACTCGGCGCTCGGCACCGCCAAGCTCGCCCGGAACTCCGAGTTCCAGGCGCTGCTGCCGATCCGCGGAAAGATCCTCAACGTCCAGAAGGCGTCCGTCACGGACATGCTGAAGAACGCCGAGTGCGGCGCGATCATCCAGGTCATAGGAGCCGGGTCGGGCCGGACCTTCGACATCGACGCCGCGCGCTACGGGAAGATCATTCTTCTCGTCGACGCCGATGTCGACGGCGCGCACATCCGCATCCTGCTGCTGACGCTCTTCCAGCGCTACATGCGGCCGATGGTCGAGGCGGGGCGGGTCTTCGCGGCGGTGCCGCCGCTGCACCGCATCGAGCTCAGCCAGCCCAAGAAGGGCCAGGACAAGTACATCTACACGTACTCGGACCGCGAGCTGCGGGAGACCGTGCTGGAGCTCCAGCGCAAGAACGTGCGGTACAAGGACTCGATCCAGCGCTACAAGGGCCTCGGCGAGATGGACGCCGACCAGCTGGCCGAGACGACCATGGACCCGCGCTTCCGTACGCTGCGCCGGATCAACATCTCCGACCTGGAGGCCTCTGAGCAGGTGTTCGACCTGCTGATGGGCAACGACGTCGCCCCGCGCAAGGAGTTCATCTCCAGCTCCGCGGCGACGCTGGACCGCTCGCGCATCGACGCGTAGAGGGTCGATTGAGCCCGTCGGGACCGAGAGAGGTCCCGACGGGCGTCGGGCGGGGAGACGGGCGGGGAGACCTCCGTGAGGGCGTCTCCACCCGCGGGTGGAGACGGGGCGCCTGCGGGATCCACCCATGATCCACCCTGGCTCCGATCTGCCGACCTGCCCGTTTCCGTAGCGTCGAAGGCGTCGACAGCGCCCGCTGCCGGCACCCGCCCTTCCCCGCACACGGAGGCCGCGATGTCCGGGCTTGTCGATGCTTTGGTGATCCTCGCCGTTGTCGTCCTGGTGATCGCCCGCCAGTTCCGCACCCGTCGGATGGCGACGGACAGGAGCTGGTGGGTCGTGCCCGCGGTCCTGGTCTTCCTGGCCCTGCGCGAACCGGGTCTGCTCGACCCCGACCACCGGACGCTGTCGGCCCTCCTGCTTGGCACCGAACTCCTCATAGGCCTGGCCACCGGCGTCGGCTGGGCCTGGACCACCCGGATGTGGAGGACACCGGACGGCACGGTGTGGAGCAGGAGCAGCAAGGCCAGCGGCCTCGTCTGGACCGCCGGGATAGCTCTGCGGGCCGGCCTGTTCGGTCTCGGTGCCGCCCTCGGCCTGCGCCAGGACAGCTCCGCCCTGCTCCTCGCGCTCGCGGTGACCCTGCTGGTGCGCTCCGGGATCATGGTCCGGCGGGCGCAGACACTGCCCCCGGCGAGACGGGAGAGCACGGCGTACGGTGACGGCATGCCCCAGCCCTCGCGGAAGGAGCGTGTATGACGGAGAACGTCTGGACGCTCTGGCCCTCCCGCGAGGCGCTCTCCCGAATGGGAGTGCACAGGGCCCGGCGTGCTCTCGCCGGGGCCGGGCGCACCTTCGCCGTCGGCATCCTCCTGGCGACGACCTTCGTGGACAGCGACCTGCACGGCTGGGGTGTCGCAGGGGCAGTTCTGGGAGTCCTGGTCGGTGGACTCGGGTTCTGGGGCTTCTGGAGGGTCACGCTCGAGCATCGCCTGCTTCCCTCCCTGGGGCTGCTCGTGCTGCTCTTCGCCATCGCGACGGTGGCAGAGGGAGCGGGGCTGCGGATTCCCGCCCTCGTAGTCTGGTGCGCCTGCGCCGTCAGCGCCATGGAACGGCTGCCGCTCGCGGCGGCACTGCCCGCAAGCGCCGTGGCTCTGGGTACGTACGCGGCAGTGAACAACGACGCCTGGCTGACCACACTGGCCACGACCGTGGGGCTTGCTCTGGCCGGATACGTGCTGCGGCTGGACGCGGAGGCCCGGGGCAGCGCCCAGCGGCTTCTCGTCCAGGAGCGGGCCGCGCGGGCGGCCGAGGCGGAGTCGGCGGCGCTCGCGGAGCGGGCCCGGATCGCACGGGAGATCCACGACGTGCTGGCGCACAGCCTCTCGGCGCAACTCGTGCACCTGGAGGCGGCACGGCTGTTGATCGAGAGGGGGGCGGAGAGGGACCAGATCCTCGATCGGGTCGTGGCGGCACGGGGAATGGCCCGCGAAGGCCTCGCCGAGACCCGGCAGGCACTCTCCGCACTGCGCGGAGAGATGTCCCCGCTGGAGGAGTTCCTGAGCGAACTGGTCGCCGACACCGCCGACACCGCCGGCGCCGATGTCACCGTCACGGGTGAACGGCGGCTGTTGCCCGCCGAGGCGTCGCAGGCGGTGCGCAGGGTCGCCCAGGAAGCATTGACGAACGTCCGGAAGCACGCGCCAGGGGCAAAGATCCGCATACGCCTGGACTACGGCGAGCACGAAGTGATGTTGAACGTAAGGGATTCGGGAGCGCCGCCGGGCGAATTCACACACTCGGGCGCCGGATACGGTCTGCTCGGAATGCGGGAGCGGGCCGAGCTGCTGGGCGGCTCGCTGGAGGCCGGGCCGTACGAGGAGGGGTTCATGGTGACGCTGAAGGTGCCCGCATGACGGAGGAGGACGGCGGGGCACCGGCCCGTGTCGTCGTGGCGGACGATCAGACCGTGGTGCGCGAGGGCATCGTGATGCTGCTCGGGCTGCTGTCGGGGATCGAGGTCGTCGGGGCCGCCGCCGACGGGCACGAGGCCGTGCGGCTGGTGGCCGAGCTCGACCCGGACGTCGTGCTGATGGACCTGCGTATGCCCCGCTGCGACGGGGTGGAGGCGACCAGACGCATCCGGGCCGAACACCCCAGGACGCAGGTCGTCGTGCTCACCACGTACGCGGACGACGCCTCGCTGTTTCCCGCGCTCAGGGCCGGGGCGCGGGGCTATCTCACCAAGGACGCGGGCGGCGACGAGATCGTACGGGCCGTGCGGAGCGTGCTGTCGGGGGACGCCGGGCTCTCCCCGAGTATTCAACGGCGCCTGCTGGAGCGGCTGTCCGAGCCGGAGCCTGCCGTTCCCACGGAGGGCGCCGAGGCACCGGACGGGCTCACCGCGCGGGAGACGGAGGTGCTCGTGCTGATCGCCGACGGTCTGACCAACCAGGAGATCGCCCGCAAGCTCCATGTCTCGACGGCCACCGTGAAGACCCACATCAACAACCTGTTCGCCAAGACGGGGCTCAAGGACCGTGCGCAGGCAGTCCGTTACGCCTTCGGGAAGGGACTTGTGCGGCCACCAGGGGGGTGAGTCACCTGATGGGGTGAAGAGCGCGGAGAGAAGAGTCTGGGATCTTCCCGATCTGTCCATCCTTGGGCACGCGGCCGAAACGGGCAGCGGACAAGGAGAGTTCGGTGGAGAAGTACGACGGTCCCGACTCCGGAAAGGTCCGGTTCGACGACCCCTGGTACGACGCGCTCGCCTCAGGCTGGGGCGAGTTGGACAGTACGGGTGCGCCCGCTCCCGCCGTGCCGCCCGCGCGCGGGGAGCAGGAGGACCGGACCGCCCGCGCGGCTGACGTCTATCTGGAGGTGCAGCGCAGCGCGGCCTTCCAGGAGGTGCGCAGCCGGTACCGGAGGTTCGTCGTCCCGGCCGTCGCCGTCTTCTTCACCTGGTACGTGGGCTATGTGGTGACGGCGACGACGGCTCCGGACTTCATGGCGCAGCCCGTCGCCGGCGCGGTGAACGTGGCGATGGTCGCGGGGCTGGGGCAGTTCCTCACGACGTTCCTGTTCACCTGGGCGTACGCACGGCACGCCCGGCTGCGCAGAGACCGGGCCGCGCTCGATCTGCGCTGGGACACACAGGAGCTGACGCGAAGCGTCGCGGGTGGTGACCGGTGACCGGGAACCATCAGACGCTGGCGCTGCTGCTGTTCAGCGTGTTCGTCGCGGTCACCCTGGGGATCACGACCTGGGTGAGCCGCCACCGGCATGGTTCGGCGGAGGAGTTCTACGCGGGCGGACGGCTGTTCTCGCCCATGGAGAATGGTTTTGCCATCGCGGGCGACTACATGTCCGCCGCGTCCTTCCTCGGTATCTCGGGACTGATCGCGCTCTTCGGCTATGACGGGCTGCTGTACTCGGTGGGCTTTCTCGTCGCCTGGCTCGTCGTGCTGTTCCTCGTCGCCGAACTGGTGCGCAACTGCGGACGGTTCACGCTCGCGGACGTCGTCGCGGCCCGTATGAGCGAGCGACCGGTGCGGATCGCGGCGGGCACCTCCTCGGTGACCGTGTCCGTTCTGTACCTGGTGGCGCAGATGGTGGGCGCAGGCAGCCTGGTCGCGCTGCTGCTGGGCGGTACCAGCGAGGCGGCGCAGGCCTGGACGGTCATCGGTGTCGGGGCGCTGATGGTCATCTATGTGTCGATGGGAGGGATGCGGGCCACCACGTGGATCCAGATCGTCAAGGCGGTCCTGCTGATGGGCGGGGCGATCGCGCTGACCGTGCTCGTCCTGGTGCGGTTCCACGGGGACTTCGACCAGTTGCTGCGTACGGCGGCGGATCGGAGTGGGCACGGGAAGTCGTTCCTCGCGCCGGGGCTGAGGTACGGCGGGGACTGGACCGCGCGCCTGGACTTCATCAGCCTGGGACTCGCGCTCGTGCTGGGTACGGCCGGGCTGCCGCACATCCTGTCGCGCTTCTACACCGTGCCGACCGCGCGAGCCGCGCGGCGCTCGGTCGTCTGGGCGATCGGTCTGATCGGCGGGTTCTACCTGATGACGATCGTGCTGGGGTTCGGGGCGGCGGCGATCGTCGGCCCCGATGCCGTGCGCGGTTCGAACGCGGCCGGGAACACGGCGGTTCCGCTGCTGGCGCTCGATCTGGGCGGCGGCGCCGGCTCCACGGGAGGAACGGTTCTGTTCGCGATCGTCGCCGCGATCGCCTTCGCCACGATCCTCGCGGTGGTCGCCGGAATCACGCTCGCCTCCTCGGCGTCCGTGGCCCACGACCTGTACGCGTCGCTGCGACGACGGCGTGCGAAGCCGCGCAGCGAGGTGGCCGTTGCGCGGACCGCCGCGGTCGGTATCGGCGTCGTCGCCATCGCCCTGGGCCTGCTCGCGCGCGACCTCAACGTGGCCTTCCTGGTGGGGCTTGCCTTCGCCGTCGCCGCGTCGGCGAATCTGCCGGTGCTGCTGTACTCGCTGTTCTGGCGGAACTTCACGACGCGCGGCGCGGTGTGGTCCGTGTACGGGGGCCTGGTGCCGGCCCTGGTGCTCGTCGTGCTGTCTCCCGTGGCTACGGGCAGCCCCGCGTCGCTGTTCCCGGGAGTCGACCTCCAGTACTTCCCGCTGGAGAACCCCGGCCTGGTGTCGATCCCGCTCGGCTTCCTGGCGGGCTGGCTCGGCACGGTCACCTCGGCGGAGCCGCCGGACGAGGCCAAGCACGCCGAAACCGAGGTACGGGCGCTCACGGGGGCAGGTGCGGTCTGACCGGCAGGTGAGCGGCGGTTCAAGTAGGGCACCCCTCCCCGCGAGGCCTGTGGGGCCCGCACGGGCGGTCCGGCAGGGCTCACCGGCTCAAGGCGCAACCCACGCATAGCGGTGTTCCGGACGCCCTGTGTCCCCGTACTTGAGTGAGAGCCGGAGGCGGCCCGCCTGTTCCAGGTGGCGGAGGTAGCGCTGGGCGGTGGAGCGGCTGAGGCCCGTTTCGGCGGCGACCTCGTGGGCCGAGAGGGGGTGGTCGGCCTGGTGGAGGACGGCACAGATCAGGTCCGTGGTCGGCTCCGAGTGACCGGTGGGCAGACCCGGTGAGGACGGGGCGGGCGTCGTACGCAGGGCGCCGAACATACGGTCGACCTGGTCCTGCCCTGCCATGCCCTGGTCGCTGACTCTGTCGACGGTGCGGCGCATGGCGGCGTACGACTCGAGCCGCGTTCGCAGCGCTGCGAACGTGAACGGCTTGACCAGGTAGTGCAGAGCGCCCAGACGCATCGCGGCCCGTACGGTCTCCACGTCGCCGGCCGCGGTGATCATGATGACGTCGGCGCCCATGCCCAGTTCCCGCATCTGCTGGACCAGTTCGAGGCCCGTCCGGTCGGGCAGATAGTGGTCGAGCAGAATCAGGTCGACGGGCTCCCGGCCCGCCGCGTCCAGGGCCTGGGCGGCG
The DNA here is from genome assembly GCF_027270795.1 of Streptomyces sp. ActVer. Taxonomy (NCBI): domain Bacteria; kingdom Bacillati; phylum Actinomycetota; class Actinomycetes; order Kitasatosporales; family Streptomycetaceae; genus Streptomyces; species Streptomyces sp. ActVer. The sequence goes on along the minus strand of NZ_JAPWHT010000050.1, from coordinate 5,899 downwards.
CTGTGCGCACGGGCGGCCACCCGGAAGCCGGGAACCTTCCCCACGAACTTGGCGTTGATTTCGGCGACACGGAAGTCGTCGTCCACGACCAGGACGTCAATCATCGGGCCTCTCCCCCCGAGCCGGGCGAGCGGTGAGCCCGTGCTGTCGGCCCCAGTGTTGTGGAGTGAGCAGAAAGAGCACAACACCCTTCTGTAATCAGAAGAACGCTTTGCGCACACAAGACTGATGCCGTGGTGCGGGCCACGGCTACGGTCGCGGGGCATGAGCGCAGACACCGGCCCCGCCATCGCGCTGCGAGGCGTGCGCAAGGTCTTCACAGCCCCGCCGGGGGAACTGCACACGGCCGTCATCGGACTCGATCCGACCGTGGGAGGCTGCGTGTTCACGGCTGGCGTGGCCCCCACAGGCCGAGGCAGGCCGATCACACCCACCCTCGTCAGCGGTCTCGAAGAACTTATGGAGTGCGAAGCCGTGGTGCCGGACGAACCGCTCGACCTGCCGGAGGGCACGCGCGACTCGGCCGTCTTCGGCGCCCGCGCCCTCAAGGAGTTCATCGCCCGCGCGGACAAGGGCGTCGCGTTGACGGCGGGTCCCGCCACGGTGAAAACCGAGGGCACCAAGACGGCCCGTACGGTCTCCGGCGCGCGAGCCGCCCGCGGAAGCAGGGCCGTTGTCGCCGTCCCCCGCCCGCTGCCCCTGGCGGCCGAAGCGCGGTCTCTGGGAACGAGTGGCCGCCGGGTGACGCTGCAGGAGAGGCCGCCCAAGTTCGCCGAGCGCCGTATCTCCCCGTGGACGCCGTTGTAGACCGAGAGCCGAACTCCCTTCTCAGCGTCCGCACGGGCCCGAATGCCCCTCCTAGGACCCACTTTTGTCGAGCGCCTCCCAGGAGGCGCATTTCGCAGACAGCCCTCTACAAGACACCGGTTTTCCTTCGGCACCGGTCTCTCGGCGGGGCGGCCGGTTCCCCCGTCACCGGCCACTCCAAGGCACCTGTTTTCCCGCACCGCCTCCTTCACAAGGACGTGAACGAACATGCCCAAGACCCTCAGACACGGGTCGCTGGCAGCCGCCGGCCTGCTTGTCCTCTCCTCGCTCACCGCGTGCGCCAACGACGTGGCCGGATCGGCCGCCGCCGACGAGGCGGGTGGCAAGGGAGTGAAGGTCAAGATCATGGTCGGCGGCCTGGACAAGGTCATCTACCTGCCTGCGATGCTCACCCAGCGGCTCGGCTACTTCGATGACGAGGGCCTCGATGTGGAACTGCTGGGCGAGCGCGCCGGTGTGGAGGCCGAGACCGCTCTCGTCTCCGGGGAGGTGCAAGGAGCCGTCGGCTTCTACGACCACACCCTCGATCTGCAGGTCAAGGGCGAGGACGTCCAGTCGGTGGTGCAGTTCTCGCACGCGCCCGGTGAGGTCCAGATCGTCTCCGACAAGGCGGCGACCGAGATCAGTTCGCCGGAGGACTTCAAGGGCAAGAGGCTCGGCGTCACCGGCATCGGCTCCTCGACCGACTTCCTCACCAAGTACCTCGCCGTCAAGAACGGTGTGTCCGTGAGCGAGTTCAAGACCGTCGCGGTCGGCGCGGGAGAGAGCTTCATCTCCGCGCTCGAGAAGGGTTCCATCGACGGCGGCATGACGACCGACCCGACCGTCGCCACGATCCTGGCGGAGAACAGCGGCAAGGTGCTCCTCGACATGCGCACCCCGCAGGGTTCCGACGAGGCGCTCGGTGGTGCGTACCCGTCGTCCAGTCTCTACATGCAGACGGAGTGGGTGAACGACAACAAGGAGACGGTCCAGAAGCTGGCCAACGCCTTCGTGAAGACCCTCAAGTGGATGGCTGGGCACAGCGCCAGCGAGATCGCCGACGAGATGCCGGACGACTACTCGAAGGGCAACGGGACGCTCTACGCCAGCGCCATCCAGAGCACCATGCCGATGTTCACCCAGGACGGTGTGATGCCCGAGGACGGTCCCAAGACCGTCGAGAAGGTCCTCAAGGCGTTCAACCCCGACATCAAGAACGCCGACGTGGATCTCAGCAGGACGTACACCACGGAGTTCGTGGACAAGGTCGTGGACTGAACCCCCAGCCCGCGGTCTCCCCGACCGCGGGCGGAGCTCCTGTGCACGGCTGAACTCCCCTGACAGCCGTACACAGGCGGGTACGGTCGCTTCCCCCGTACCGCGGCCGTGTCCTCAGGCGCGGGTCGCCCAGACGTAACGGTGCTCCGGGCGGCCCGCGTCTCCGTATTTCAGGGTCAGCGTGGCCCGTCCCGTGCGCTCCAGGAGCTTCAGATAGCGCTGGGCGGTCTGGCGGCTCAGTCCGGTCCGGTCGGCGATCTCCTGGGCCGACAGAGGGCCTTCCGCGGTCACCAGCGCCCGGCGTACGGCCTCCGCGGTGGTGGGGGAGTGCCCTTTGGGCAGACCTGGCTCCGAGCCCGCTGACAGGGCGCCGAAGATGCGGTCGACCTCGGCCTGTTCGGCCTCGCCGCCGCCGTCGAGGGTGCGGCGCAGGTCCGCGTACGCCTCCAGCTTGGCGCGCAGTCCGGCGAAGGCGAACGGTTTCACCAGGTACTGGAGCGCGCCCTGCCGCATCGCCGCCTGGACCGTGGAGACGTCACGGGCCGCGGTCACCATGATCACGTCGGCCTGATGGCCGCGTCTGCGCATCTCCTGGACGACCGCGAGGCCCGTCTGGTCCGGCAGGTAGTGGTCGAGAAGCACCAGGTCCAGCCGGGGCAGCGCCTCCAGTTGCCGCAGTGCCTCCGCCGCGGAGTGTGCCTCGCCCGCGACATGGAAGCCCGCGACCTTCTCCACGTAGGCGGCGTTGACCCGGGCGACCCGGATGTCGTCGTCCACGACCAGTACCTCGATCATCGCGACTCCTCGTTGACGGTCGTGGCGGCGCTCTCCAGCATGAGGCCGGGCGCGGGGTCCGGTGCGAGTCCGGGCTCCGCCAGTGCCTCCGGCAGCACGATGGTGAACTCGGCGCCTCCGCCGTCCGCCTCCGAGACCCGGGCGCTGCCACCTTGCCGCTCGGCGAGCCTGCGCACCAGGGAGAGACCGATCCCGCGCTTTCGGTGGGCCGGGGGCTTCTTGGTCGACCACCCGTCCGCGAAGATCAACTCACGCTGTTCGGCAGGAATTCCAGGACCCGTGTCCCGCACCCTCAGGACGGCCGTACGCCCCTCCGCGCGCAATTCGACCTCCACGCGCGCGTGGAGGGTGCCCGCGGCGGCGTCGAGTGCGTTGTCGACGAGGTTCCCGACGATCGTGACCAGCCCCCTCGGGTCGATCAGCCGGTCCGGGAACAGCGTCGTGTCCGAGATCCACAGGGCCACTCCGCGCTCGGCCGCGACGGTGGCCTTGCCCACCAGGAGGGCGGCGAGCAACGGGTCATGGATCTTCTCCGTGACCTGTTCGGCGGTCGCCCTGTGGTCACCGACCACCTCGCCGACGAACTCCACGGCGTCGTCGTACATCTCCAGTTCCAGCAGTCCGAGCAGCGTGTGCATGCGGTTGGCGTGCTCGTGGTCCTGGGCGCGCAGGGCGTCGATCAGGCCGCGGGTGGAGTCGAGTTCGCGGCCCAGCTGCTCCAGTTCGGTGCGGTCGCGCAGAGTGGCCACGGCACCGCCGTCGTCGGTGGGCATGCGGTTGGCGACCAGGACACGCTGGCCGCGGACGGTGAGCAGATCGGTTCCGGTGACGGTCCCGGCCAGCACATCGGTCGTACGGCCCTCTCCGAGCGCTGCGTCGAGTGGCTGTCCGACGGCCTCGTCGCCGATTCCGAGCAGGCGCCGGGCCTCGTCGTTGAGGAGGCGGATCCTGCCCTCGCGGTCCAGCGCGACGACGCCCTCCCTGATGCCGTGCAGCATCGCCTCGCGCTCCGCCAGGAGCCCGGCGATGTCCGAGAAGGCCAGGTCACGGGTCTGCCGTTGCACCCGTCGTGAGATCAGATAGGCGGCCAGCGCACCGACGGCCAGAGCTCCTCCGGCGTACGCGAAGAGCCCGGGGATCGCATGGATGAGGCGGGCGCGCACGCTGTCGTACTCGATGCCGACCGAGACCGCGCCGACGATGCGGCCGCCGGTGTCGCGCAACGGCACCTTGCCGCGCGCCGAGCGGCCCAGGGTGCCGCTGTCGATCTCCATGACCTCCCGGCCGGACAGGGCTGACCTGGGATCGGTAGAGACGTGCCCGCCGATCTCGGCGGGGTTCGTGTGCGACCAGCGTGTGCCGTGGACGTCCATCACGACGACGTACTCGGCCCCGCTGGCCTTGCGGATCCGCTCCGCCTCGGCCTGCACGGGCCCGTCGGCCGAGGCCGGCGTGGACTTCAGATCCTCGGCGAGCCTCGGCTGCGCCGCCGTGGTCTGCGCGATCGCGAGAGCGCGGCGCATCGCCTGGTCGTCCAGCTGTTCGCTCAGCGGAGCGAGGAACAGCCCGGTCGCGAGGACGGCGACTCCGGCGGCGATCGCCACCTGCATCAGCAGCACCTGCGAGAACATCCGCTTCGGCATGCCCAGGCGGAGTCGTCGAGGGGGAGTGGGACTCATGCCTACGACGGTACGGGGAGGGGCGCGCGGTGCCGTAGGGGGTGTGGCGTGGATCTCGTTCGGGAGGGGCGGTCAGTGGGCCGCAGGCTGCGCGACAGCCGTACGGGACAGCTCGCGCACCGCCATCACGTCCATCCGGGCCGGAGAGCCGAGAGCCGAGCCGCAGCTCTCGGGGCGGGGCGGCAGGGCCGCGCCCTGGGCGACCGTGACGAGCCAGTGGCGGCCGTCGGTGTGGGCGACCGTCACCTCCCAGCGCGGCGCCGAACCGTCCGTACGGACGATGCTCAGCGCGCCCGCGGCGCCCTCGTGGGCCGCCGTGCGCACGGCCAGTTCGGCGGCCTGCCCGGGACGCTTCCAGGCAGAGCTGCCACGGCACCCTTCGGTGACGACACGGCCTTCCCGTACGCCCTGGAGGATCTCCTTGACGGCATGGGCCTCGGCTCGCCCGTACGCGTATCCGAACGGCAGTACGAGGAGAGTGGGGGAGAAGCGGTGGCCGCCCAGGTGTGTGACCTCCCATATGCCGTCCACTCCGGAGGCGGCGAGTTCGGCGGCGAGGGGGCGGCCCAGAAGGGCGCAGCAGCGGTCACGCTTGCCGTTCGTGCACACGAGCGCGAGCGGGTCGCCGGTGTGCGGGGCAGCGTCGAGAGTCGTGTCGAAGGTCCCGGGCAGGCCTTCGCCGAGCTCGGAGAAGTCAAGTTCGAGTAGTCGCTCGGGGTCCGAGGTGATGGCCTTGTGCAGCCACACGTTTCCCGGGGTGGTGTGGGCCGCGTACACCTGGCGCTCGGCGACCGTGCGGCAGTCGGCGTGGCGGCCCGGGCGCCGGAACAGCGCGATGCGTACGCCGGTGCCCTCGGCGGCCTGCTCCAGCGCTCGGCCGAGTGCGGGGTCCAGGTGGCTCGATGTCAGCGCTTTGGCGCCCCAGGGGCCGGGCTGTTCGACGAGCAGCCACGTCCTCGCGGTGGCGGCGGTCCCCGCGAGGGGCTCCTCCAGGTCCCGTGAGACCTTCGCGCACGTACTCACAGAGGTGAGCCTAACCTGACTTGGCGGGAGGTGACTTCCGGGGCGGGTGGTGTCACTGCTCCGGAAGTGGCTGAGGAGGCCGTGGGCCTACGTAGTGTCCGCTCGGGCGCATGCGCAGCGGGGACTCGTCGTACTCCTCCAGCACATGGGCGATCCAGCCGGCCGTGCGGGCCACGGCGAAGATCGTCTCGCCCGCCGAGGCGTGCATGCCGGACGTGGCCGTGAGGACGGCGAGGGCCAGGTCGACGTTGGCGTGCAGGGGTGCGTGGCGGGCCGTCGTGTCCACGTCGTCGCGGGCCGCGGCCAGGGCGGGG
>NZ_JAPWHT010000509.1:0-7104 GCF_027270795.1 Streptomyces sp. ActVer | reverse complement strand
CCCGGGCCCGGGCCCGGCGGCCGGGCCGCGGCGAGGCCCGCCGGCTCGGCCGGGATCAGCAACGACTGCGGCGGATGCTGGAGATGGGGCTGCCCGCCGTGTGGGGCGCGGCGGCGATCACGTACAAACTGGCCTGTCCGCTCGCCCAGCAGAACGGGCTCGGCGCCCGGATCGTCAGCTGCGCCGTCTTCTTCGCGGTCGGCACGGGCCTGATGATGCACGTCAGACGAGGGCTGCTGCGCGAACTCCGGCAGATCCGCAAGGTCGCGGGGGCCGCCCAGGGCGCCCTCCTTCGCCCGCTGCCGCCGCGCGTCGACGGGCTGAACATCGCCGCGGCGCAGTTCTCCGCCGACCGCGGGGCCACCGTCGGGGGAGACCTGTACGAGGTGATCGGCACCGAGCACGGTGTGCGGATCGTGATGGGGGACGTCCGCGGGCACGGGCTCGCCGCCCTCGGGACCGTCGCCGCCGTCCTCGGCAGCTTCCGCGAGGCCGTCCACGACGAGGCCGAACTCGCGGGCGTACTGCGGAGGCTGGAGCGCGCCATGGACCGCCATCTGCGGGAGCGCGCGAAGGCCGAGCACCCCTCGTCCGGGCTCGACCCCGACAACCCGGTCGCCGAGGAGTTCGTCACCGTGCTGCTCCTGGAGATCGGCCCCGACGGCGAGGTGCGTGCCCTCAACTGCGGTCACCCGTGGCCGTATCTGCTGCGCCGCCACACGGAACCGGTCGGGGTGCGAGGACAGGTGGAGCATCTCGCCCTCGGCGACCCCCTGCCTCCCCTCGGGCTCTTCCCCCTTCCCGCCGAACTGCCCGTCGTCCGCCGCGGGCCCTTCCTGCCCGGCGAGGCGCTCTTCCTGCACACCGACGGTGTCGAGGACGCCCGCGACAGCGATGGCCGGTTCTTTCCGCTGACCACCGCGCTGGCCGAGGCTTCCCGCTACCAGCAGTTTTCACCCCAGTCCGTACTCCGCACGGTCTTCACCCAACTGCTGCGCCACGCGGGAGGATTCCCGACGGACGACGTAGCCGTACTGGTCCTACGCAACGATCGTCAGCACGGTCGGGCCCCCTTGGGGGCGCGGGGAACTGCGCGACAAGCCACGATGGACCCGCAGCCGACCAACCACCTTTAGTCGTCCGGTGCTTGGTCGTCCGGCCCAACCCAGCGGAGCGAACCGGCGGAGCCGTCCGCCCCGCCACGGAGTGTCGGGCAGGCAGCTGGGCGGACGGCGCGAATCGGGCCGCCGCACTGTACGAGGGGGAGCCGGCGGCCCGGCCGGCCTCTTACGAGGCAATTCAGTCAACCGGGTAGCAACTCTCCGCAACAGCGCGCGTACTGCCCGGATTCGGGCACTCCGTTCACACCCCGTGTGAAGACGGAGGCGCTACGTTAAGCAGCACCGTCTGCACCGAGCCACCGGATGGCATTCATGCAGCCCAACTCTCTGCTCGACGCGATCCTCGACGAGGCCGGGATCTCGCACGCGGGACTCGCCGCCCATGTGAACCAGGCAGGCAGGGCGCGTGGCCTCGCACTCCGTTACGAACACACGGCCGTGGCGCGGTGGCTGAAGGGGCAGCGACCGCGCGGCCAGGTACCCGACCTGATCTGCGAGGTACTCGCCGGCCGGCTCCAACGGCCCGTCACACTCGACGACATCGGCCTCGGCGTGCCCGGCGAACCGGCCACCCCGCACGGCACCACGCTCTCCGGATTCGTGGAGCGCGCCACCGCGCTGTGGCGCTCCGACGAACAGCAGCGCCCGCACATCCTCGGCGCCCCCGCCGTCACCGGCACGCCCGCCGTGATGCCCGTGTGGGAGTGGGAGAACCCGCCCGAGGACGTGGACGTCTCGCGCGGCGGACGGCACCGCGTGAGCATGTCCGACATCGAGATGCTGCGCGCCGCCCGCGCCCACTACGAGCAGATGTACCGCAAGGCCGGCGGCGTGGCGACCCGGACCCGCATCGTCGGCTTCCTCAACTCCGAGACCGCGCCGCTCCTCAGAGGCAGCTACACCGACGCCACCGGCCGCCAGCTGCACCGGGCCACCGGCGGCCTGGTGGCGATCGCCGGCATCTGCGCCTACGACTCCGACGCGCACGGCCTGGCCCAGAGGTACTTCCACCAGGCGCTCCGACTCGCGAAGGCCAGCGGGGACAGGGGACTTGGCGCCTATGTCATCGCGCTCCTCGTCAACCAGGCGCTCTTCATGCGCGAGCACCGGCAGGCGGTCGCCTTCGCGGAGGCCGCGCTGCGCGCCGCGGGCCGGCACATCACTCCGGCGCTCGCGTCGGACCTCTACGCGATGCAGGCCAAGGCGTACGCACACCTCGGCGACGGCAGCAGCGCGCTGTCCTGCATCCGGCGTGCCGAGCAGGCCGCCGAGCGCATCCGGCGCGGCTACGAACCGGACGAGACCGGCTATGTCCAACCCGGTCTGGTGAACGTACAGGTGGCGGAGGCGCTCCTGAGCCTCGGCGACCTGTCGGCCGCGCGGGAGCACGCCGCGGCGGCCGTGGACAACCCGGCGCACGACCGGGGCAGGGTGCACCGGCTCGCCATGCTCAGCCAGATCGAACTGCGCCAGGGCAACGCCGACAAGGCGGTGGTCACCGCGGTCGAAATGGCGGAGCGGGCCCGGGGGATGGAGTCCCAGCGGCTGCGCGACAGACTGCGGGCGGTACGCGAACACCTGGTGGCCAACGGGTGCGCGGGCACCTCCGAAGCCGCCGAACTCATCGACGGAGCACTGCGCGTACCGCTCTAGACGTTCCGACCACCGCCGGGAGCCCCGAGCCTCCCCGCGGTGGGCAACTCTGCGCCTGCCGCTGCGCTGTGAAGACGCTCCTGCTGCCATATTGCCATCTACTCGGCGGAAGGTGGCAGAAAAGTGCAGTGGACGAAACTGAACGAACAAACTGTGTACGCAAACCGCTGGTTCAGCGTAAATCTCGCAGATGTCGAGCTGCCGGACGGTCGGCACCTCGATCACTTCTTAATACGGCTGCGGCCCGTCGCCGTGGCCACTGTGGTGAATGAGGCGAACGAGGTGCTGCTGCTGTGGCGGCACCGCTTCATCACCGACAGCTGGGGATGGGAGCTTCCCGCGGGTGTCGTCGAGGACGGCGAGGACATCGCCGTCGCGGCGGCCCGCGAACTGGAGGAGGAGACCGGGTGGCGACCGGGACCCCTGCGCCATCTGATGAGCGTCGAGCCCTCCAACGGGCTCACCGACGCACGGCACCACATCTACTGGGCCGACGAAGGCGCGTACATCGGGCATCCCGTGGACGACTTCGAGTCGGACCGTCGGGAATGGGTTCCCCTCAAGCTCGTCCCCGACATGGTCGCCCGCGGCGAGGTCCCGGCCGCCAACATGGCAGCCGCGCTGCTCCTCCTGCACCATCTGAGGCTCGGGCAGGACGCTCTGCCCTGATCCCCCCACCGCGTCCTGGGGCCTCAGCGGCCCAGAGCCTGATAGACCGCCACGGCGAGTGCGCCCACGGCCGTGACGACCGCTACCGCACGCAGCGGCCAGCGGGTGTGTTCCAGGGTGACGACCCGTGCGCTCAGGTCGTCCACCTCCTTGGCGGTCTGTTCGGCGCGATGGCTGAGCAGAGCCAGGCCGCCCTCGACGCGGGCATGAGCCACATCGAGTTTGCGGCGTAACTCTGCGAGTTCTCCTTGGACCACGGGATGCTCCGGGTCGGCGGTCACGGGTCCGCTCCTTTCCGTAGTCGGCACATCCGCTTCATGCGCACGGAAAGTCAACTCGCCTGGTGGACAGGTGGGGAGAGTGTGCGAGGGGCATATGCGAGCCCGCCGCGCACACGGTGTGTGAATGACACGGGCCCGGCCCCCAAAAGGGAGCCGGGCCCGTGTCGGCCTGAGGTTATACGGACGGTAGTCACGCGCCCGGGAGAGGGCGTGCCCCGAAGGGGCACGGGGATTTGCGCGACCAGCCACGAACGACCCGCAGCTGACCAACAACGTGCGGAAGCGTTCGGGGGTGTGTGCGTAGAAATCAGGCGTACGTATAAAAACCGGAGCCGGACTTACGCCCGAGCCGCCCCGCGTCGACCATGCGCTGAAGCAGCGGCGGAGCCGCGTACAGCGGCTCCTTGTACTCCTCGTACATCGAGTACGCGACAGACGAAACCGTGTCGAGACCGATCAGGTCGGACAACTTGAGCGGCCCCATCGGATGGGCACACCCCAGCTCCATCCCGTTGTCGATGTCCTCGCGGCTCGCCATCCCGGACTCGAACATCCGGATCGCGGAGAGCAGATACGGGATCAGCAGCGCGTTGACCACGAACCCCGAGCGGTCCTGCGCACGGATCGCGTGCTTGCCGAGGATCTTCTCGACCAGCGACTGCGCCCGGCTGATGGTGCCCTCGGACGTGGTGAGCGCCGGAATCAGCTCGACGAGCTTCTGGACCGGGGCCGGGTTGAAGAAGTGGATGCCGATGACCTGGTCGGGACGCGACGTGGCGACGGCGAGCTTCACCAGCGGGATCGAGGAGGTGTTGGAGGCGAGGATCGCGTCCTGCCGGGTCACCACCTGGTCCAGCACCTGGAAGATCTCGGTCTTGACCTGCTCGTTCTCGACGACCGCCTCGATCACCAGGTCGCGGTCGGAGAACTCGCCGAGGTCGGTGGTGAAGGAGAGCCGTGCCTGGGTGGCGTCGCGCTCCTCCTCGGAGATCTTGCCGCGCTCGGCCGCCTTGGAGAGCGAGTTGTAGAGCCGGGTCCGGCCTATCTCCAACGCCTCGCCGGTGGTCTCGGCGACCTTCACATCCAGGCCGGCGCGGGCGCACACCTCGGCGATGCCCGCCCCCATCTGGCCGCAGCCCACCACTCCGACGCGTGCAATGTCTCCCGCCGGGATGTCCGTCACATCGTCCCTTTCGCTCTCACCAGTCACTGGCCCGACAGGTCCCCGTACGGTGCCTGTCACCGCCACGCACGTTACTCCGGAACTGCACACGATCGTCCGGCCGGGTCGGGCATGCTGTGCGGTGGAAACGGTCCGTGACCAGGCGGACCCGGAGTGTTTGGAGCGTGCGGCATGGGGCGTATGTCACGTCGGGGATTCGCGACGGCCGCGGCGGTCGGGCTGTCGGGACTCGTGACGGCGGGACTGACGGCGGCGGTGGAGGTCTCCGGGGGCGACGGATCCGGCGACGACTCCCGGCCCCGCAAGCGCCGCGCTCCGGCAGGCGAGCTGCGCGGCATGTGGGTGGCGACCGTCGCCAACCGCGACTGGCCCTCGAAGCCCGGGCTGACCGCGGACCGGCAGCGCACCGAACTGCTCGGGCACCTCGACCAGGCGGTGGCGCGCAGGCTGAACGCGGTGATCTTCCAGGTGCGGCCCACCGCCAACGCCCTGTGGCCCTCGCCGTACGAGCCCTGGGCGCAGTGCCTCACCGGTGTCCAGGGCAAGGCCCCCGGCTGGGACCCGCTCGGCACCGCGGTGAAGGAGGCCCACGCGCGCGGTCTGGAACTGCACGCCTGGTTCAACCCGTACCGGGTCGCCAACCACACCGACCCGACGAAGCTCGTCGCCTCGCACCCGGCGCGCAAGCACCCCGACTGGGTCGTGCCGTACGGCGGGAAGCTGTACTACAACCCGGGTCTGCCCGAGGTCCGCACCTTCGTCCAGGACGCGATGCTCGACGCGGTGAAGAAGTACGCCGTGGACGCCGTGCACTGGGACGACTACTTCTACCCGTATCCGGTCGCGGGCCAGGTCTTCGACGACGACGACGCGTTTGCCGCGTACGGCGACGACTTCGCCGACCGGGCGGCCTGGCGACGGGACAACATCGACCGGCTGGTGCTGGAGACGGCCGCCCGGATCAAGAAGGTCCGGCCGGGCACGAAGTTCGGGATCAGCCCGTTCGGGGTGTGGCGCAACGCCACGACCGATTCACGGGGCTCGGACACCCGGGCCGGGGTGCAGACGTACGACGATCTGCACGCGGACACCAGGAAGTGGGTCCGGCGGGGCTGGATCGACTACATCGTCCCGCAGCTCTACTGGAACATCGGCTTCGCCGCCGCGGACTACGCGAAGCTGGTCCCCTGGTGGGCCGAGGCCGCACGCGGCAGCAGCACGAAGCTGTACGTCGGTGAGGCGCTCTACAAGGCCGGTGACCCCGCCCAGCCCGCGGCCTGGCAGGACGTGGCCGAGCTGTCCCGCCACCTCACCTTCGCGCGGGACCATCCCGAGGTACGCGGGCATGTGTTCTTCTCCGCCAGGGAAGTGGCGGCGGACAGCATCGGGGCCATGGCACGCGTGGTCGCCGACCACTACAAGCAGCCGGCGAAGCCCGCGCGCAGGGCTTAGTGGGTGTCCTTGTGGTGCTGGACCACGCAGTCGGGGCCGGGTGACATCAGGGTCTCGTGGCCGTCCTCGAAGCGGACCCGGTAAGGGGGACTGCCCTTCTGCCCGAGCACCTCGATGACTTCCGCGACCCGGTCGTGCTGCCCGACGATCCTGCCGTGCACCAGCAGTTGGTCGCCTACGGTTGCTTGCATCTGTAGGGCCTCCTCGTTTCGCACGGGAGTAGCGGTTGGTTACCGCAAGTCTACGGCGGGTGGCACCGGTTGCGACCGGCCCGTACGCGCCGCTCACCCCCGGGCCCGTTGGGTGACGGCGATGCAGACGAGCACGGCCGCGGCCGTCAGCGGTGCGGCCGGTGTCAGATGCTCGCCCAGGAGCAGCACCGACCACACCAGTGTGAGCAGCGGCTGCGCCAACTGCAACTGGCTGGCCTTCGGGATGCCGATCGCCGCCATGCCGCGGTACCAGACGACCAGACCGACGAACTGGGAACCCGCCGCGACCCACAGCAGCCCGGTCACGCTGTGCGCGTTCAGCTGCACGGGCTCGTACGACAGCGCGATCGCGGCCACGGGAACCGTCACCGGCAGGCACAGGACCAGCGCCCAGCCGATGACCTGCCAGCCCGGCATCACGCGGGCCAGCCGGCCGCCCTCCGTGTATCCCGCGGCGCAGACCAGCAATGCCGCGAAGAGATAGGCGTCCGCGCCGGCCAGCGCGCCGCCGCTCTGCTGCACGGTGAACGCGA
>NZ_JAPWHT010000508.1:0-7109 GCF_027270795.1 Streptomyces sp. ActVer | reverse complement strand
CGACAGCGAGCGGTTCCCCTGGACGCTGGACAACCCGGCCAACACCTGGTTCGGCCTCGGCTCCACGGCCCGCGCCGCGCTGGTCCTCTCCGTACGGGCCGGGACCGCCGACACCGACAAGGTGCTCCGCCCGCTCGCCGTACTGGCCGCGTCCCCGCAGGTCGAGGGCCTGGTCGTGGCCCCGGGCGCCTCGCTCGACGTGGGCGAGCCGCTGTGGCCGGGCGCCCCCTTCACCTCCGTACTGGTCGCCGAGGCGGGCGGCCTGATCGAGGACCTGGAGCTCGATGCACCCCTCGATCCCGTACGTTTCCTGCCGCTGCTCCCCATGACCCCGAACGAGGCCGCGTGGAAGCGGGTGCACGGCGCGGGGGCCCTCCAGGAGCGCTGGCTCGCGAGCGGGACGGACCTGCGCGATCCCTCACGCACGTCCGTCCCGCTGGACTGATCCGGGCGGCCCGGGGGTGAGTAACGTCACCAAACCGTGGCCGAAATCCGTCAGTTGGCAAACACGGCCACACTGTCCTCGGTCGCGTGCCGGGTCTCCAGTTCCTCGGCTTCGTGGGTGAGGGACTTCCGGCGTACGAGGACGACGAGCGCGCCGAGCACCGCGGTGACCGCAGCGACCACGAAGGGGATGTGGATGTCGGTCCACTCCTCGATCTTCGGCGCGAAGTAGGGAGCGGCGGCGGCCGCGAACCAGCGGACGAAGTTGTAGCCGGCGCTCGCCACCGGGCGCGGGGCGTCCGAGACGCCGAGCGCGAGCTCCGTGTAGACGGTGTTGTTCACGCCGATGAAGGCGCCGGAGAGGATCGTGCAGACGACGGCCGTGGTGTGGCTGCCGTAGCCGAGGACGAGCACGTCGGCCGCGAGCAGCACCAGTGAACCGCCGAGCACCTTCAGCGACCCGAACCGTGCCTGCAGGCGCGGCGCCACGAGCACCGAGAACACCGCGAGCAGCAGCCCCCAGGCGAAGAAGACCGCGCCGGACTTGTACGGGCTCATGTTCAGCACGAACGGCGTGAAGGCCAGCACGGTGAAGAACGTGTAGTTGTAGAAGAACGCGGAGGCCGCAGCCGAGGCGAGCCCGCCGTGGCCGAGCGCCTTGACCGGGTCGAGCAGGCCGGTCTTGCGCGCGGGCTTCGGCTGCTCCTTCAGGAACGCCGTGATGCACAGGAACCCGATCGCCATCAGGACCGCGGTGCCGAAGAACGGGTAGCGCCAGCTGGCGTCCCCGAGCAGTGCGCCCAGCAGGGGTCCGCAGGCCATGCCGAGGCCCAGGGCGGACTCGTACAGCAGGATCGCCGCGGCGCTGCCGCCGGCCGCCGCGCCGACGATGACGGCGAGGGCCGTCGAGACGAACAGTGCGTTGCCGAGCCCCCAGCCCGCCCGGAATCCGACGAGTTCGCCGACCGAACCGGAGGTGCCGGACAGGCCTGCGAAGACCACGACCAGGGCGAGGCCGAGGAGCAGGGTCCTGCGGCCGCCGATGCGGCTGGAGACGAAGCCCGTGACCAGCATCGCGACGGCCGTGATCAGGAAGTACGAGGTGAAGAGGAGTGAGACCTGGCCGGCGGTGGCGTCCAGACCCTTGGCGATGGAGGGCAGGATCGGGTCGACGAGGCCGATGCCCATGAAGGCGACGACGGATGCCCCGGCGGTCGCCCAGACCGCCTTCGGCTGACGCAGGAGGCCGTCGGCACCCGCGTCGAACGTGTCCCCCTCGGCGGGACCTCCTGTGTGCTCTGCCGTACCGCTGTTCATGCCGGCTCCTCCACTCCTCGCATCGGGATCGTTGGCGTATGCACATAATAAGTTAGCTCGACTAATAAATGCAAGCTACATCTAGTTTTCCGAGGTGAGGGGAAGGTGACAGGCACACGCCGGACGGGTGATCGTCCTTGACGCAACCAAATACGGGGAGGACCGTTGGGCCCTATGAGGGGCGAACCCAGTTGCCCGAAGTGTGGTGGCCGGGTCAGGGCTCCCGGCCTCTTTGCCGACTCCTGGCAGTGCGATGTGCACGGCATCGTGCATCCGCTGCAGCCCGTGATCCCGCCCAGCGTCGAAGCCCTCGGCGTGGTCGTGCACCGTGCGCGCGTACCGGTGTGGATGCCGTGGCCGCTGCCCGTCGGCTGGCTCTTCACGGGCGCCGCGTTCGCCGGCGACGACCGCAGTGGCGGTCGCGCCACGGCGGTGGCCTGCTCCGGGCCGGGGCCGCTCGGCGGCATAGGGGAGCTGGTGCTCATCGCCGAGGAACTCGGGGTCGGGCTCGGCGCGCGGTACGCGGGGATCGACGGGCCCGATCCGGGGCCGTACATGAGTGTCGAGAAGCCCGCCCAGGCGAAGTTGCTCGCCGCGGGGCGGCCGACGCCGTTGTGGCACGTCGCCGGGACGCCCGACGATCGGGCCGTCTTCGCAGGGGAGGCGCGGGGGTTGTGGCTGTGGGCCGTTGTGTGGCCCGAGCAGTCGGGGTTGCTGATGTATGACGAGCTGGTGCTCACGGACCTGCGGGATGCGGGGGCGGAAGTGGATCTGTTGCCTTGTGGGGCGTTGTCGCCGCGGATTCTTGAGCCGTAGCGCTCCGCTGGTGGGAGGGGGCGGCCATCGGGTGTGGGGTGCCTGTGGGCTGCCGGGTGCGGGTTGGGTGTGGCTGGTCGCGCAGTTCCCCGCGCCCCTGAAAAGTGCGGGCGTGCTGCCGTGGAGCCGTCTTCCCGCGCCCTGAAAACGTGTAGGGGGTGACCCCGTACTTTGGGTGTGACGGGAGGCGTTCCTGGGGCCGTTATCCTTGAGCGGTCCGTCTTGTTCCGTTCGTGTCTGGAGTTTGTGTCGTGCGCATTGATCTGCACTGCCACTCCACGGCGTCCGACGGTACGGACACCCCTGCCGAGCTGGTGCGCAATGCCGGTGCCGCCGGGCTCGACGTCGTCGCGCTGACCGATCACGACACCACGCGCGGGTACGCGGAGGCCCTCGCGGCCCTGCCCGCCGGGCTGACACTGGTGACGGGAGCCGAGCTCTCCTGCCGTCTCGACGGAGTGGGTCTGCACATGCTGGCCTACCTCTTCGATCCCGAGGAGCCCGAGCTGCTGAGCGAGCGCGAGCTCGTACGCGACGACCGGGTGCCCCGGGCCCAGGCGATGATCGCCAACCTTCAGGAGCTGGGCGTGGCGGTCACCTGGGAGCAGGTGGAGCGGATCGCGGCCGGCGGTTCCGTGGGGCGGCCGCACATCGCCACCGCGCTGGTCGAGCTGGGCGTCGTGCGCAGCGTCTCCGACGCGTTCACGACCGAGTGGCTCGCCGACGGCGGGCGCGCCTACGTCGCGAAGCACGAGTCGGACCCCTTCGAGATGATCCGGCTCGTCAAGGCCGCGGGCGGCGTGACCGTCTTCGCGCATCCCGCAGCCTCCAAGCGCGGGCAGACCGTGCCGGAGTCCGCGATCGCGGAGCTCGCGGCGGCCGGTCTCGACGGGATCGAGGTCGACCACATGGACCACGAACCGGCCACCCGGGCCCGACTGCGCGGCCTCGCGGGCGAGTTGGGGCTTCTGCCCACCGGCTCCAGCGACTACCACGGCAGCCGGAAGACGTGTGTGCTCGGGGAGTTCACGACGGATCCCGAGATCTACGGGGAGATCACCCGGCGGGCCACCGGCGCGTTTCCCGTACCGGGCGCCGGCGGAGGCGCCGAGCGCTGAGCGGTCCGGCCGGCCCTCGGCACGGTCTCGTTCGCTTCCCGCCCAGTTCCGCTCGGATCCTGCCCGGTTCCCGCTCAGTCGCTTCCGAAGGCGGCCGCGCCCCGGGCCATGCCCACCGGTTGCCGGCTGTGCGCACCCCTCCCGGGCTGCGCAACGCCTGCCCACAGCGATAGGCGCTGAGCCGCCCTGCGGCCCGTCCCCGCTGTTCCACTTCCTCGTCTCGTCCCTCTTCCCGCAAGGCTCACCGTGTTCGACCTCGCCGTTTTCGGCTCCCTCTTCCTGACCCTCTTCGTCATCATGGATCCCCCCGGGATCACCCCGATCTTCCTCGCGCTGACGGCCGGACGGCCGGCCAAGGTGCAGAAGCGGATGGCGTTCCAGGCCGTCTGCGTGGCCGGCGGAGTCATCGCCGTCTTCGGGCTGCTCGGGCACCAGATCCTCGACTACCTGCATGTGTCCGTCCCCGCGCTGATGATCGCGGGCGGGCTGCTGCTCCTGCTCATCGCGCTCGACCTGCTCACGGGCAAGACGGACGAGCCCAAGCAGACGAAGGACGTCAACGTCGCCCTCGTACCGCTGGGCATGCCGTTGCTCGCCGGGCCGGGCGCGATCGTGTCCGTCATCCTCGCCGTGCAGAAGGCCGACGGCGTCGCGTCGCAGGTGTCGGTGTGGGCCGCGATCGTCGCCATCCATGTCGTGCTGTGGGTGGTCATGCGGTACTCGCTGCTGATCATCCGGGTCATCAAGGACGGCGGCGTCGTGCTGGTGACGCGGCTCGCGGGCATGATGCTCTCCGCGATCGCCGTGCAGCAGATCATCAACGGCGTCACGCAGGTCATCCAGAGCAGCTGAAGACCCTCGTGCGCGCGCTCTCCACGGCGCCGCACAACGCAGAACCCCCGTACGGCGTCGGTGCCGTACGGGGGTTCTGAAGTCTGTCTGTCCGTCAGTCAGTCTTCGTCTGTCGAGCGTCCGATGTTATGAGGCCGAGGTGTTGGCCGGGCGGATCCAGAGGCGCTGCCCGATGGCTGCGGCCTGCTGAACGATCCTGTTGACGGAGGCGGCGTCCACGACGGTGCTGTCCACGGGGGTTCCGTCGACGTCGTCAAGGCGCATGATTTCGAAGCGCACAGGCTTCTCCCTTCGTCTGGTCATCCTCCTGAGGAGAACTACTTGGTTACATAGGGATCGAACGACATGCGTGTTACAAACATTCCCTACGCTAAAGAAATTTTTCGAACGGCTAACTACTGACTGGTATCCGACCGGTCTCCAAGCCAGCTTCCAGATCGATTTCCGGACCGGTTGTGTTCGTCCCGTGACCGCCTGCGACAATGAGGCGCATATGAATGACGACCTCGATCCAGCGGTGCTCGGTGCGCGTATCGACCGCACGAACGAGCTGCTCCAGCGCATGCTCGCCGAGGTGGCGAAGACGCCGTCGACTCATGCGATCTTCGTCGACGCGGGGTATCTCTACGCGGCCGCGGGCCGGCTCGTCGCCGGGACGGAGGACCGCCGGGCCTTCGATCTGGACGCCGAGGGACTCATCGAGGCGCTCATCGACAGGGCCCGCACGATCTTCGCGGACAGCAGGCTGCTGCGCGTCTACTGGTACGACGGGGCGCGGCGCCGCATCCACACCGCGGAGCAGCAGTCCATCGCCGAGCTGCCCGACGTGAAGGTCCGCCTCGGCAACCTCAACGCCAACAACCAGCAGAAGGGCGTCGACTCCCTGATCCGTACGGATCTGGAGTCACTGGCCCGGCACCGCGCCATCAGCGACGCGGCGCTCATCGGCGGCGACGAGGACCTGGTCTCGGCGGTCGAGGCGGCGCAGGGGTACGGGGCCCGCGTGCACCTGTGGGGCATCGAGGCGCCGGAGGGGCGCAACCAGGCGGAGCCGCTGCTCTGGGAGGTCGACAGCCAGCGCACGTTCGACCTGGAGTTCTTCAAGCCGTACGTGGCCCGGCGGACCTCCGCCTCGTACGACACGTCGGCGGCGGGCCGGCCCACACGTGAGGACGTGCGGTTCGTGGGCGCGCAGATCGCCGCGAAGTGGCTGGCCGCGCGGGGGCGCGAGACGTTGGCGGAGCTGCTGCCCGGGCATCCCTACCTGCCAGGGCCTGTCGACCAGGATCTGCTCGTGGAGGCGGAGGGGCTGCTGCAGTACTCGCTGCGGGGGCAGGCGGACTTGCGACGGTCTCTGCGGGACGGCTTCTGGGAGCACTTGCAGGGGCAGTACTAGCCCGTCTGCTGCTTCGGGGCCGGCCCATAAGGGGCTCGGGGAACTGCGCGCCCAGCCACGAACGGCCCGCAGTCGTAGAACCCACCGGCAGAGCGTCAGCCCACCCGGTCCCAGAACGCGCCGAGCGCCTCGGCCGTCTCCCGCGGCCGGTCCGAGTTCGGCGAGTGCTCGGCCCCGCCGACGATCGTGCGGTGCGCGTCGAGGCGTACGGCCATGTCGTCGAGGAGCGGCACCGGCCAGGTGTCGTCGCGTTCGCCCGACAGGACATGGACGGGCAGCCCGACGGCGGCCAGCTCGGCCACCCGGTCGGGCTCCTCGCACAACTGCCGCCCCGCGGCGATGAGTTGGGCCGGACTGTTGCCGAGCCAGCGCCGCTTCAGGTCGTCCTGCTCGTCCAGACCGGCGTCCAGGTCGCCCTCGGCGTCCTCCGGCGGCTCAAGTGCCTGGATGGCCTCCCACACCTGACCCATGTCCATCACGGCGAGCGCGTCCCGCAGGAGCTTCACGCGCTGCTGCTGGGAGGGGGAGATCTCGGCGGGCCCCGACGCCATCAGGGTGAGCGAGCGGAAACGTGACGGATCCAGCAGCACGGCCGCCCGGGCGACCTGCCCGCCGAAGGAGTGGCCCACGAGGTGGACGCGCTCGCGCGGTACGTCGGTCGGGGTGTCGGTCGGACCGCCGGTCAGGGCGTCGATCTGGGCGAGGACGTCCTGCGCCAACTCGGCCTGCGCGTAAGGCGCTTCGTCGTCCGTCGGGCCCGGCGTCTCGTACTGGCCCCGCCCGTCCACGGCGACGGTCCGGTATCCGGCCGCGGCCAGCGGTTCGTGCAGCGAGATGAAGTCCTCCTTGCTGCCGGTGAACCCCGGCAGCAGGAGCGCGGTGCCCTTCTCGGGGCTGCCCGCCTCGATCACGGCGAACTCCCCGCGCGCGGTGGCGAGCCGATAGGCGCGGGCTCCGGACGGCGGGACGAAAGTGGCGGGCCTGCTCATGAGGAGGAGGCTATCCGGGGAACCTTTCGGCTGGCATGCCGGGCGGCGGCCGAGGGCTGTCGGGCCGGTCACACGGGTCCGTGACCGTGTGCGGGGGTGCCGACGATGGGGCCTTGACCGTGTGGGGAGCGCCGACGGTGGGTCCGCGACTGTGCACGGTAGCGCCGGCGGTGGGTC
>NZ_JAPWHT010000507.1:0-7128 GCF_027270795.1 Streptomyces sp. ActVer | reverse complement strand
TCTGTGGCGACCTTGGTGCCGCCCAGGCGCAGCGCGACGGCGCTGGCCGGTGCGGCGGCCTCGCCGCTGTTGCGGACGGTGGCGGTGAGGGTGATCTCGTCGGACTCGACCGGTGACGCCGGTGAGGCGGTCAGCGCGGTGACCTCAAGATCCGGGTTGGGCGCGGCTGTTCCGATCACCTGGAACTCGGCGATCTGCCCGGCCGGGGCGCCCGTGTTGGAGGTGAAGCGCAACTGCACGTCGGCCACCCGCGCGGTGACGGGCACGGTCACGCTGTTGCCGCTCGACGGGTTGAAGGCGTAGTCCTTCGCGGCTACCAGGCCGGAATAGCCGGTGGCGTCCTGCTCGCGGCCGAGGACCTGGATGTTCTGGGTCCGGGCGCCCCAGGAGCTGTCCGGGTTGAGCTTGAGGACGAGCGAGGAGACGTCGGCGTTGGCTCCGAGCTTCACGGTGAGGGTGGCCGGGTGGCCGGAGCCCTCCCAGTAGGTGGAGGTGCTGTTGTCGTTGGCGTTCTCGGCGACGAAGGTGTGCACGGTCGAGGAGGCCGTGATCGGCCTGCCGACCGCGAGGTTGGAGCCGGGGCCCGAAGTGCCGTTGCGCGTCACGGTGTTGCTGTCCCCCGACACGTTCCCGGCGGCGTCCTTGGCCCGCACGAAGTAGGAGACCGTGGCACTCGCGGAGCGGTTGTCGGTGTACGTGGTGACCGTACCGGCGACCGTGGTGAGCAGCTCGTTGTTGGCGTACACGTCGTAGCCGGTCACACCGGTGTTGTCGCTGGAGGCGTTCCAGGCGAGCCTGATCTGCCCGGCGGCCGGTTCTGTGAGGGCCAGGTTCGCGGGTGCCGTGGGTGCCTGGGTGTCACCGGTCTCGCCGCGGCGGGTGACGGTGTTGCTGTTGCCGGAGACGTTCCCGGCGGCGTCCCTGGCCCGCACGAAGTAGGAGACCGTGGCACTCGCGGGACGGTTGTCGGTGTACGTGGTGACCGTGCCCGCGACGCTGGTGAGCAGCTCGTTGTTGGCGTACACGTCGTAGCCGGTCACGCCGGTGTTGTCGTCGGACGCCTGCCAGGTCAGCCGGATCTGCCCGGCGGCGGGCTCGGTGTAGGCGAGGTCCGCGGGGGCGTCCGGCGCCTCGGTGTCGCCGCTCGCCGGGCCGTAGACCTCCAGTTCGGACAACTGGGCAGCGGGCTGACCGGTGTTGGCGGTGACCAGCACCCGCACGTACCGGGTGGTCGTCGGGTCGAAGGAGATCGTCACCGAGTTGCCGTCGCCCGGCGCGAAGGCGTAGGCCTTGGAGGCGGTCAGGTCGGAGAAGTCGCTGCCGTTGGCGCTGCCCTGGATCTTCAGGGTCTGGCTGCGGGCTCCCCAGCCGTCGGGCAGGCGCAGCACCACCCGGTCGACACGCAGGGAGGAACCGAGGTCCGCCTGGATCCACTGCGGCAAGTCGTTGTTGCGGCTCTCCCAGTAGGTGGCCTTGTTGCCGTCGGCCGCGTTGGCCGGCACATAGGTCTCGTGGTGACCGGCGGCGGTGAGCGTGCGCCCCCGCGCCAGGTTCGCCGAGGAGTCACCGGACTCGAGGACCTCCAGCTCGGAGAGCTGCGCGGCCTGCCACCCGGTGTTGGCGGTGATGTCGATCCGTACGTACCGGGCCTGGGCGGCGGGGAAGGTCACCGTCACGGTGTTGGCACTGCCGGGGCTGAAGGCGTAGGACGCGGAGGTCTTCAGCGTGGTGAAGCTCGTGCCGTCCGCGCTGCCCTGGACGGACAGGGTCTGATTGCGGCTCTCCCAGCCCGCCGGCAGCCTCAGCACCACCTCGTCCACGCGGACGGTGGCACCCAGGTCCGTCTGGATCCACTGGGGGAGGCTGCTCCCGGCGCTCTGCCAGTACGTTCCCTGGTCACCGTCGGTGATGTTGCGTGCGGCGTATTCGGCGTGGGCACTGCTGGCGGTGGCGGGCCGTCCGGCGGCGAGGTTGGGCCCGGCAGCCGCCGCAGCGGCGGTCAGCGACGGCAGACCCAGCAGGAGCAGAGCGGTCGTGAGGACGGCGGCAATGCCCCGCCATCCCCGGCGTTGCGGTCTCATGTGTCCCCGATCTCCGACCCGAACCGGATGTGGGCGGCCCCGGGGCGGCTGTGTGGGTGAGTGTCCGTGGGGGTGTGCGTCGCGCTTCGAGGTGCGGTGGCGCGCACTCTCTTTTGCGTCGATCGATCCGAGAGTTGCAGACACCTGACGGTACGTCTATGGCGTGAGCATGCCCGAAATGCAGGCCCCGCGGGTCCTTCCCACCTGCTGCAGCACCGGGCCAGCGACTTTCGCGCGAGCTGTCGGAAAAGCGCAAGCGGGCACGCAAGCGACGCAAGCCGCTTCCACGTCAACTACCGGTGATACCGGGACCGTTGACAAAGCAGAGACGGGCTAGAAACCTGTGGGCGTAGTTTCTGCAAAGAATCGACTGAGCAGCTTAATTTGCGCGCAAGGCCGGTGCATTCCTCGACGGACGCTCCACTCCCCCTCTGAACTCCCTGTGCCTGCCCCGGCGTGCCCGGCCCGTCAGTCGCGCTTCCGCCTCCCCCACGGAACAGAGGACCCCATGAGATGGAGACCCCTCGGCCGCCGGTCACTGACCGGTGCCGTCATAGCCGCGCTCATGACGACCGGGCTGATACCGCTGGCCGTCACGTCGAGCGCCCGGGCCGCCACCGCCCCGGTCGACCGCGATCGCGCGAAGGCGGCGGCCGTCGTCAACCTCGCGCTCGGACGTCCGGCCACCGCGGGCGGCTCGAACGGCCCCTACACCGCCGGGAACGTCACCGACGGCACCCAGGCCTCCTACTGGGAGGGGCCGGGCGGCTCCTTCCCGCAGTGGGTCCAGGTCGACCTCGGCGCGACCCGGACCGTCGACCAGGTGGTGCTCAAACTGCCCGCCACCTGGGAGAGCCGTAACCAGACGCTGTCCCTGCAGGCCAGCACCGACGGCTCCACGTTCCGTACGCTCGCGGCCTCGGCCGGCCGGGCGTTCAACCCCGCGCAGGCCAACACCGTCCCGGTCAGCCTGACTTCCCCGACCGAGACGCGCTATGTCCGCGTGCACATCACCGGGAACACCGGCTGGAACGCCGCTCAGCTCTCCGAACTGGAGGTGTACGGCGACGACGGCGGCACCACGCCTCCGCCGACGGGCACCAACCTGGCCCGCAACAAGCCCGTCGAGGCCACCTCCTCGGTCCACAACTTCGTCGCCGCGAACGCCACCGACGACTCCACCTCCACCTACTGGGAAGCGGCAGGCCACCCCTCCGACCTCACCGTCAAGCTCGGGGCCAACGCCGATGTCGACGCCGTGGTGGTCAAGCTCAACCCGGACCAGGTGTGGGCGGCCAGGACCCAGAGCATCCAGGTGCTGGGCCGTGAACACTCCGCGAGCGGCTTCACCTCGCTGCGCGACCGTGCCGACTACGCCTTCAGTCCCTCCCGGGACAACAACTCGGTGACCATCCCGGTCACCGGCCGCTGGTCCGACCTGCGGCTCCGCTTCTTCTCCAACACCGGGGCACCGGGCGGCCAGGTCGCCGAGTTCCAGGTCGTCGGGACCGCCGCACCCGCTCCTGACCTGACCGTCACAGGGCTGGACTGGACACCTGCTGCCCCCTCCGAGCGGGACGCGGTGACCGTGAACGCCACGGTCCGCAACGCGGGCACGGCACGCTCGCCCGCCACGACCGCCGACGTCAGCCTGGAGGGAACGGCCGTCGGCAGCGGAACCGTACCCGCGCTCGACCCGGGTGCGTCCGCCACGGTGGCCGTCGCCGCCGGTACCCGTCCCGCGGGCGACTACGGCGTCTCCGCCGTGGTCGACCCGCGCAACACGGTCGCCGAACTCGACGACAGCAACAACAGCCGCGCCGCCGCGAACCGGCTGGTCGTGGGCCAGGCACCCGGCCCGGACCTCGAAGTACGCGGCATCACCACCAACCCGGCCGTCGGCTCGTCCGTCTCCTTCACCGTCGCCGTGCACAACCGCGGCACCACCGCGGCGCCGGCCGGCTCCGTGACCAGGCTCCAGGTCGGCTCCACCACGCTCAACGGCACGACCGGCCAGGTGGCGTCCGGAGCCACGGCGAACGTGGCGATCAGCGGAACGTGGACGGCGACCAGCGGTGGGGCCACCCTCACGGCCACCGCCGACGCCACCGGGGTCCTCGACGAGACCAACGAGAACAACAACGTGCTCGCCAAGTCCCTCGTCGTCGGCCGTGGCGCCGCCGTCCCGTACACCGAACTGGAGGCGGAGGAAGGCCGCTACGAGGGCACCCTGCTCACCGCCGACGCCAAGCGGACCTTCGGACACACCAACTTCGCCACCGAGTCCTCGGGCCGCAAGTCCGTCAGGCTCAACTCCACCGGCCAGTTCGTCGAGTTCACCTCGACGGCTCCCTCCAACTCGATCGTGGTGCGCAACTCCGTCCCGGACGCCGCGGGTGGCGGCGGAGCACAGGCCACGATCAGCCTGTACGCCAACGGCACCTTCGTGCAGAAGCTCAACCTGTCGTCGAAGCACAGCTGGCTGTACGGGACCACCGACGACCCCGAGGGACTGACCAACTCGCCCGGCAGCGACGCCCGTCGGCTGTTCGACGAGTCGCACGCGCTGCTGTCGCAGAGCTACCCGGTGGGCACCAAGTTCCGTCTCCAGCGGGACGCGGGTGACACGGCCGCGTTCTACGTCATCGACCTCGTCGACCTCGAACAGGTCGCGCCCGCGGCCGCCAAGCCCGCGAACTGCACCTCGATCACCGAGTACGGGGCCGTCCCGGGCGACGGGCTCGACGACACCGACGCCATCCAGCGGGCAGTCACCGCCGACCAGAACGGCCAGATCTCCTGCGTGTGGATCCCGGCCGGGCAGTGGCGCCAGGAACAGAAGATCCTCACCGACGACCCGCTGAACCGGGGCCAGTACAACCAGGTCGGCATCCGGGACGTCACCATCCGCGGCGCGGGCATGTGGCACTCCCAGCTCTACACCCTCACCCCGCCCCACCAGGCCGGTGGCATCAACCACCCGCACGAGGGCAACTTCGGCTTCGACATCGACCACAACACCCAGATCTCCGACATCGCCATCTTCGGCTCGGGCACCATCCGCGGCGGCGACGGCAACCACGAGGGCGGCGTGGGCCTCAACGGCCGCTTCGGCAAGGGCACGAAGATCACCAACGTGTGGATCGAGCACGCCAACGTCGGCGTGTGGGCCGGCCGCGACTACTCCAACATCCCCGAACTGTGGGGCCCCGGCGACGAGTTGGAGTTCTCGGGCGTACGCATCCGCAACACCTACGCCGACGGCATCAACTTCGCCAACGGCACCCGCAACTCCACCGTCTACAACTCGTCCTTCCGCAACACCGGCGACGACGCGCTCGCCGTGTGGGCCAGCAAGTACGTGAAGGACACCTCGGTCGACATCGGCCACGACAACCACTTCCGCAACAACACGATCCAGCTGCCGTGGCGGGCCAACGGCATAGCGGTGTACGGCGGTTACGGCAACACCATCGAGAACAACGTCATCGCCGACATGATGAACTACCCCGGCATCATGCTCGCCACCGACCACGACCCGCTCCCGTTCTCCGGGCAGACCCTCATCGCGGGCAACGCCCTGCACCGGACGGGCGGCGCGTTCTGGAACGAGGACCAGGAGTTCGGCGCCATCACCCTCTTCGCCCAGGGCCAGGACATCCCGGGCGTGACCATCCGTGACACCGAGATCTTCGACTCGACGTACGACGGCATCCAGTTCAAGACGGGTGGCGGCGCGATGCCGGGCGTGAAGATCACCGACGTCAGGATCGACGGGTCCAACAACGGGTCCGGCATCCTCGCGATGAGCGGGGCCCGCGGCAGCGCCGCCCTGACGAACGTCACGATCACGAACTCGGCCGAAGGGAGCGTACTGATCGAGCCGGGCTCGCAGTTCACCATCACCGGCACGCCCAACGGGGCGTCCGCCGCCCGTATGAACCGCTGAGTCAGGGGTCTCCGGCCACCGGCGACGGGTGCCGGAGACCCGGCCGCAGCGGGGAGATCGGGCACATCCGAGTACGCGACCTCGACGTCGGCCGTCAGCTCAAGCAGTTCATCGACTCGACGGGTGGCCTGTGGCAGCAGGGCGAAGCTCGCCAAGCAGTGAGCCGGTCAGGTCGCCTGAGTAGGCCGCTTGAGCAGGTCACCTGAGCGGTGCGCTCGAGTAGGTCAGCAACTGTCCTACAGTGCCTCTAGTCTGCGGTTTGTGCAGAAATACGAGGACGGCGTCGAGATTCTTGTCCCCGCGAGCCCGGCCGAGCTTGAGACCTGGCTCGACGCGCATCACGGGGAACGGACCGCGCTCTGGGTGAAGATCGCCAGAAAGCACACCGGCATCCCGTCGCTCACCTGGGAAGAGATGGTCGACACGGTGCTCTGCTTCGGCTGGATCGACGGCCTGCGGCGCGGCTTTGACGACACGTACTTCCTGCAGCGCACGACACCCCGCCGTCCCCGCTCCGCCTGGTCGCAGGTGAACGTCGACAAGGCCGAGGCCCTGATCGCGGCAGGCCGGATGCGCCCCCGCGGCCTCGCCGAGATCGAGGCGGCGCGGACGGACGGCCGCTGGGAGACCGCATACGCCTCGCAGAAGAATGCCACGGCACCGCCGGATCTCGTCGAGGCGCTCGACGCGAACCCGGCCGCGCGGGCGTTCTACGAGACGCTCAGCAAGTCCGACCAGTTCGCCCTGTACCTCCGCCTGGTCACCGCCCGCACCGAGAAGACGCGGCTGACCCGCCTGGAGCGGATGGTGGCGACGATGGCGAGGTCGGAGCGGCCATCATGATCAACCGCTCGGCCGACGCGCAGATCAAGGACGTCAAGGCCCGCGGAGGCTTATAGAGAGCTTCAATGGCTGAGGTTATGAAGTAACCATCCTGTCGCATCTCGGTGATCTCCGTGTCGGACCTCTTCATCGGATTCCTCCGTGGATACTCCGCCGTTCAGGGCGGAGAGGAAACGGACTCCTGCGGAGCAGGGCAACGAGCTGGGATTCGCCGCCAGGGCGGATCGCAGTGCCCTCACCAGCAGGTTTTGCCCC
>NZ_JAPWHT010000506.1:0-7131 GCF_027270795.1 Streptomyces sp. ActVer | reverse complement strand
AGCGGGTAACGGGAAGGTCGTGCCATGACTCGATCCTTTCATGAAATCGAGTCTCCATTCGAGCCGGGGCGGTTCAGAGCGACGGACTCTTCAAGGCCGCCAACCTCGACATCGGCACCGCGGTGCGGCGCATCGTCAAGGTGGGACAGATCGCTGAACTGTCCGGCCTGGGCTGGCTCGTCACCGTCTTCGTCGGCATCGGCGCCGCGATCGGCGCCTTCCTCTACTGGTGCGTGATGATGGTCCGCAAGGTCGGCATCCTCGTCATGGTCACCCTCGCCGTCTTCGCCGGAGCCGGCGGAGGCTGGGAGGTCGCCCGCCGCTGGCGCAAGGGCTGGATCGAAGCCACCGCCACCCTCGTGGTCAGCAAGTTGCTGATGACTGTGATCTTCGTCCTGGGGATCGCCGCGATGGGCAAGACCGAGGCGAAGGACGGCATCGCCGCCCTCGCCGACGTGATGGCCGGCATCGTCATCCTGGCGCTGGTCCTGCTATGCCCGTACGCCACGTTCAAGTTCGTGCACTGGGCCGCCTCCGAGGGCTCCGACGCCGAGACCCTGCACCGCTCCGGCGGAGCCGGTGCGCAGATGGCCCGTCAGCACGCCGAACGCGCCGGACGCAAAGCCGCCGCCGCGGTCGCGACCGCGGGGACTGGCGGTGCCGCGGCCGGAGCAGGCGCCGCTCCCCAGGGCCCGGACTCCGTGCCGGGCGGCTTCCCCGGCGACATCGCCGCCAACCCGGACACCGGCAAGGAAGGCGGCAGCTCAAACGCCCCGTCGTCCGGGAGCGAGGGGATCAAGAACGGTCTGGACAAGGCCGTCCAGCCCCCGCCGACCAGCCCTCGTGACGACACCAGTGGTCAGTTCGGCGGTGCACCCGGACCGGGTGGCGGTTCCGGATCGCCCCCCAGCGGCGGCAGCGGCTTCATGTCGCAGCCCGGCGCCGGCGCCTCGACGCCACCGCCGCAGGGCGCCCCGCCGGCACCGAACTCGGCCGGCACCTCCAACGGAACCGGGGCACCGCCGCCTCCGCCCGCCGGCCTGTGACCTTGCCCGACTCCGGGGCGGCACGCGCTGCCCATTCCTCGCCGCGCGCCGCCCCGGCCACCGCCCCGCGCACCATCGGAACGGCCCTTGTCTGATCTCACCGTCCAACCGCTCACCGTCAAATTCCCCCACCGGTCCAGGCGCGGCATCCTGCTCGGCCTCTCCCTGCCCCAACTCGTCCTCGTGTCCTGCGCGTTGGCTCTGCTGCTGGTCACGGTGGTATCCACCGGGCTGCTCGGCGCCATCGCCCTGGCGCCGCTGTGGGCCGCGGTCACCGCCCTGGTCGTCGTCCGCAGGCACGGCCGCTCGCTGATCGACTGGGCGCCGATCGTCCTGCGCTTCGCCCGGCGGCGGCGCACCGGCCAGAGTCTGTGGCTCGCCCGGCCCGTCACCCGTCCCCGCCAGGACGGCATCCTGCACCTGCCCGGCACCGCCGCCTCACTGCGCGTCGTCACGCCCGGCGATTCCGCCAACCAGGCCGCCGCCGTGCACGACCCGCACGGCCAGACCCTGACCACCGTCGCCCGCGTCTCCAGCAGGGCCTTCGCGCTCCTCGACCCGGCGAGTCAGAACCACAACGTCAGCAGCTGGGGGCGGGTCCTGGCGGGCATCGCCCGCACCGGACACGTCGCCACTGTGCAGGTCCTGGAGCGCACCGTGCCCGACAGCGGCGACACCCTCACCCGCTACTGGGCCCAGCAGGGCCACCCCGAAACCCCGGTCGCCGGACAGGTCTACAGCGAACTTGTCGCCTCCGCCGGCCCGGCCGCTGCCCCGCACGAGGCGTACCTGGCGATCTCCCTCGACCTCAAGGCCGCCAAGCGCCTCATCAGTCAGGCCGGCGGCGGACTGCCCGGCGCCTTCACTGTGATGGAACAGACCACGTCCGCCATCGCCCAGGCCGCGCGCAGCGCCGGACTGATGGTGACCGGCTGGCTCAGCGCCCGCGAGATCGCCGCCGTCATCCGCACCGCCTACGACCCCAGGGCGCTGTCCGCGCTGCAACAGTGGTCCAA
Source organism: Streptomyces sp. ActVer (assembly GCF_027270795.1). NCBI lineage: Bacteria > Bacillati > Actinomycetota > Actinomycetes > Kitasatosporales > Streptomycetaceae > Streptomyces > Streptomyces sp. ActVer. The sequence continues at coordinate 5,069 of NZ_JAPWHT010000506.1, read as the reverse complement.
CTCCGGCCGGGCCGAAGCCGACCCGGCAGCCGCCGGGCCCGTGGTCCAGGTCGAGGAGTACGACCGGCTCGCCACCGACTCCGCCCGGCACGCCACCTACTGGGTCGAGGACTGGCCCCGCACCGAAACGAGCGCGGGCTTCCTGCACGGCCTGATGTTCACCGCCGGGGTCCGGCGCACCCTCTCCCTTATATATGTGCCGCAGGGGCTCGAGTCCGCGATGCGCGACGTGCAGCGCAAGAAGGCGGCGATCATCGCCGACGCCAACGAACGCTCACGTCGCGGGCAGGTCGACTCCGAAGCCGACTCCGTCGAATACGCGGACGTCAAGGTCCGCGAGCGCCAGTTGATCGCCGGACACGCCGACGTGTCGCTGACCGGGCTGCTCACCGTCTCCGCGGAGACCGACGCCCTGCTCGACGCCGCGTGCGCGCAGATCGAGACCGCCGCCGTCACCGCCCAGGTCGATCTGCGACGGCTCAACTTCCAGCAGCCCGACGCCTTCACGCTCGGCGCCCTCCCCCTCGCCCGCACGGCCCTGTAGCCCCACTCCGGCACCAGCCGACGTCCTGCCCCATGGCAGGAAGGAAATCTCCCCCTTTGACCTCTGCCATCCCCGTCAGCGACGCGTACCCGTACCTGCGGGCCGCCAGCGCCGGTATCCGCCACCACGCCCGCGCCCTCACCCCACGCACCCAGCACACCGCTTCACCCGCGGATCGCGTGCACCTCGACGTGCTGCACGCCCATCTGACCGCACTGCACCACCTGCTCGACCAGCTCGCCGAATCCACCCGTCCGCCGCATCCCGCCGCCGGCCGACACCTCGCCACCGCGCACACCCGGCTGTGGCAGTCCGCCGCCGCAGTGCACGACGCCTTCCACCTCCTGCCCGCCGCGGACGAGACCCCAACGGACACGGAATGCCACCCCGAGCGGCTGCCCGAGGGGCCACCCGTCCTGACCATCTGCCAGCGCCACCTCGCCGCAGGTCACGTCGTCCGCCGCAAGACCACACCCAGCGACCTGAACACCCCGCTGCACGGCCACACCACCACCTGCAGCCAGTAACCCCCGCACCCCGAAAGGCCCTGAATGCGCAACCTGAAGCGCTCCACCTCCTCCGCCGCCGTCGCCCTCGCCGCGCTCGCCGGCACCGCCGCCCTGGCCACCGCCACTCCGGCATCCGCCGCCAGCTACCACTGCAAGACCAGCAGCCACAGCGTCGACGACCCGAGCTATAACGGCCCCGACTCCGACAACTGGGACTTCGACGTGACGCTGTGCGCCATGCGATCCGGCGGCTACATCTACACCACCGCCACCGTGTACTGGGACGGCCCGTACACGGCCAAGAACCGCAGCACCCTGACCTTCAACAAGGCCAAGTTCCAGCTCCAGACCAAGCGGAGCGTCAGCGGCACGGACCCGGTCGTGAAGTCCGGCGCCTACACCGGCCTGGAGCACGCGCTCGAACACAGCAGCGGCAACGGCAACGGCTCCTACTCGACCGGAACCCTCAAGTCCAAGGCGGGCTCCGGCCGTTACCTCGCAGACGGCTACATCCAGCTGGACTGGTCGGGCGACGGCAAGAGCTATCGCAGCCCGATTCTGTTCACCGCTTCGCCGGTCGTCTGACCCCGCGCCGCGTCCAGACCGCCGTCACGTGAAAGCCGCCCCGTCATGAGCCACCGGCCTGCGCGCCGAGCCCGCCGCGCCAGCGCCAGCCCCCTGTTCACCCCGCACGGCACCGATCGCGCGTCCCGCAAGGCTGCCCGCCGGCAGCTCGCCGAGGCCGCCGCGAAGGCCCGCCTCGAAGCAGCCGCCCACACCAGCGGCGCTGGCGTAGCAGAACAGGAGATACCGGCGCCCCTCTTCCCACCCGCCGGGCGACCCGGCCCCGCGTCCTCCCGCAACAACAGGCTCAAGCTGCCCGCCCACCGCATGACCACCGCTACCGCGAGCGGGGCGTACCCGTTTCTCGCCGAAGGCGGCCTCGGCGCCGAGGGCATCTACATCGGCCGCGACGTCCACGCCGAAGCCAGTTTCTGCTTCGACCCGTTCGCGCTGTACGGCAAGGTCGAGGGCTTCACCAACCCCAACGTGCTCCTTGCCGGGGTGATCGGGCAGGGCAAGTCGGCGCTGGCCAAGTCCTTCGCGCTGAGATCGATCGCCTTCGGGTACCGGGTCTACGTCCCGTGTGATCCGAAGGGGGAATGGACGCCCGTGGCGCAGGCGCTGGGCGGTACCTCCATCGCGCTCGGGCCGGGCCTGCCCGGAAAGCTGAACCCGCTGGACGCGGCACCGCGGCCCAACAGCGTCTCCGAGGCCGACTGGGCGGGCGAGATCCGCAAGCGCCGCCTGCTGCTGCTCGGCTCGCTGGCCCGCACCGTGCTCGGGCGGGACCTGCTGCCGATGGAGCACACCGGCCTCGACGTCGCGCTGGATGCCGTCGTCACCCGCGCCGCCGCCACCGGTCGCACCCCGCTGCTCGGCGACATCGCCGCCACCCTCAACAACCCCGACGAACTCGACGTGGCCGGCGGCATCATGTCCGGCCGACTCGGCGACGCCTCCCGCGACCTAGCCCACGCCATGCGCAGGCTGGTCCACGGCGACCTCGCCGGGATGTTCGACGCCCCGAGCACGGTGGCCTTCGATCCCAACTCGCCGATGCTCACCATCGACCTGTCCCGCCTGGGCGGATCCGGCGACGACACCGCCTTGGTCTTGGCGATGACCTGCGCGTCCGCGTGGATGGAATCCGCACTGTCCGACCCGAACGGCGGCCGGCGCTGGATCGTCTACGACGAAGCCTGGCGCCTGATGCGCCACCCCGGCCTCCTGCAGCGCATGCAGTCCCAGTGGAAGCTGAGCCGCGGACTCGGCATCGCGAACCTGCTGGTGATCCACCGGCTGTCCGACCTACTCACCGCGGGCGACGCCGGATCCCGCGGACGGGCCCTGGCCGAAGGTCTGCTCGCCGACTGCTCCACCCGCATCATCTACCGGCAGGAGACCGACCAACTCCATGCCGCAGCAGCCCTGCTGGGCCTGACCTCGGTGGAGACCGACGCGATCTCCCACCTCAACCGGGGCCGAGGCTTGTGGAAGGTCGCGGGGCGCAGCTTCATCGTGCAGCACCTCCTGCACCCCCACGAGCTGGCGCTCTTCGACACCGACGCCCGCATGCACTGAAACCCCGCTCACCTCGCGTTTCGACGACCGACAGGAGCCTTCCCATGTCCGCCTTCACCCCACGCCGACGTCACCGGGCGGCGGTTTCCGGCTCCGCCCTCCTGGCAGCCACCGCCCTGGTAGCCGGATGCGGCACCACCACCGAGGCCACTGACACCACCTCCGTCAGCGTCTCCCCGGCACCTCGCACCCCTACGCCGGCCGCCACGCACACAGTTCACGGGCTAGACGGCACGTGGCGGCCGATCAACTCCGACAGCCCCATCGCCTCGCTGACCATTTCCGGAACCGCCGTCACCACGACCGGCACCCTTGCCTGCCCCGGCACTCTCGCCCAGACCACCACGGAAACACCCGTGCTCACCCTGCACTGCACGACACCGGACTCGGACCGCGCCCGGGGCACACTCAAGCTCAAGCCGGACGGATCCGCGCTGGTCATCAACTGGGACGGCCCCCAGTGGGGCGGCGTACTCGACAGCCTGCGCCGCGTCTGACCACATACCCGCCGCACAGAACCCCCAGGAGCCCATGCCCCCGACTCGCACCGACCTGTCCGCCTTCGCCGCCGCGCTCGCCGAACGCCTGCCCGGCACCTGGACGAGCGAGTACCACCGCCACCCCACCTACCAGGACCAGTTCCCCACCATCGAACGGCTCTGGGACGCCGGCCACGTCGACTACATCGTCAGCCAGTACGTCCTCGGCCACGACGCCGTCCTGAACGGCCCCGATGGAGAGCAGCTCTACGTCACCGACCGGCCCCTGTACCGCCACCAGTTCGTGGTGGCCCCACTGGAGCCCGAGGGCTTCAAGACCCACCAGATTTCCCCGGTACGTGAGCCGAACGGCATCGCCGTCCCCAACGATCCGGCCCGCGCCGCCGCCGCAGTCACCCGACGCGTGCTGCCCCGCTACCGGGCGGCCCTGGACGCGGTCCGTCACAACGCCTTTAGCCAGCCCGAGCCGCCGCACCGACAGCCCGCGCCCGAGGTCGCCCAGACTCTCACGCTGGTCTGGTACCCGGACGGTGTGGTGGGAGCACCATACGACTCGGTTCCCGAAGAGGCACGCATGACGCTGTTCGGCTGCAACTTCCAGTACAGGCCGAATGAGTTCGCCTTCGTGCTGCCGGCCTCCTACAGCTCCAAGGAGCGCGCCCTGCTGGTCCAACTCGCCGCCCAGCGGCTCACACTCCAGGGCATCGGGGTCAACTTCCGCCGCGCCGCTCCCCTCCCGCCTCCCACTGCGGCATCAGCACCCGCGAGCAAGATGCTGCCAATGGTGTCCTCCTCCCCGAAATCCACTTCTCGCCGGTAGAACCCGGCTTCCGCATCAAGGAGTTGCCGCTGTCCGACCCCGACCAGCGGATGCTGCTGCACGACGTGGCGGACCGACTCAACACCGTTGCCGACCACCTTCCGCTCCCCGACCAGATCCGCCCGGATCCGGCGCTGAGCGAGATCCTGGACGACGAAGTCCGTCACCTGGCCCGCCTGCTGGGATTCCTGGCCGGCGAGAGCGCCTTCCGCCATCGCGCCGCCGCCCGCTCCTCGGCCCGGCCCACGACCACGGTGCGCCGCACGACCCTCGCGCTCGCGAGCGCCGCCGAACCGACCGGGCTCGCGCTCGCCGCCCTCAGCGCCGCAGTTCATCGCCTCGGCCAGCTCGCCGACCTCGCTCACCAGGCCCCTGGCCCCGCCCGCGACCGGGCGATCACCACCGAGCACCAACGGCTCGAAGACCGCCTCGGCGACAGCCGCATCTACCTCGCCCGCGCCGCGAAGCACCTGCGCGCCGCTGCCGACACCCGCACACCACCGGCCGCAACCTCCATGCCCTCCCCGCCGTCATGCGCCCCAACCCCATCC
>NZ_JAPWHT010000505.1:0-7131 GCF_027270795.1 Streptomyces sp. ActVer | reverse complement strand
TCCCGTCCCTGGGGGCTGCCGCCCCCAGACCCCCGCATCGCGCTGACGCGCTCGTCCTCAAACGCCGGACGGGCTGAATGTGTCGGCCCGGGCTGCGGAATCTTCAGCCTCTCCGGCGTTTGAGGAGCGGGGGTTCGGGGGCGGAGCCCCTGAGTCAGGGACGGGATTGGGTAGGGGCGGCGGGGGCGAAAAGGCCCTACGCCAGCCCCCGCCGGGCAACGGCGGGCGGGCGGTGGCCGGCGATCGACGCGACCATGTCCAGGACCTGCCGCGTCTCGGCAACCTCGTGGACCCGGTACACCTGAGCCCCCAGCCACGCCGACACGGCGGTGGTGGCGAGCGTCCCGACCACCCGCTCCTTCACCGGCCGATCGAGCGTCTCACCCACAAAGTCCTTGTTGGACAGGGACACCAGCACGGGCCAACCCGTCTCCACCATCTCCCCGAGCCGCCGCGTCGCCTCAAGGCTGTGCCGCGTGTTCTTCCCGAAGTCGTGCCCGGGATCGATGAGCACGGACTCCCGCGCCACCCCCACCTCCACGGCCCGCTCGGCCAGCCCCACCGTCACCCGCAGGATGTCGGCCATGACGTCGTCGTAGGCGATGCGATGAGGACGAGTCCGGGGCTGGGTCTCACCGGCGTGCGTACACACCAGCCCCACCCCGTACCGCCCGGCGACCTCCGCGAGCCGCGGATCGACCCCGCCCCACGCGTCGTTGAGCAGGTCCGCACCCACCTCGCACACGGCCTCGCCCACCTCGTGCCGCCAGGTGTCGACGCTGATGATCACGTCGGGGAAACGGCGCCGCACCTCGGCGACGAAGCCGACCGTCCGCCGCGCCTCCTCCTCGGCGGTGACCTCCTCGCCCGGCCCGGCCTTGACCCCGCCGATGTCGATGATGGCGGCGCCCTCGGACACCGCCTGCTCCACGCGCGCGAGCGCGGGCTCGTCGCGGAAGGTGGCGCCCTGGTCGTAGAAGGAGTCGGGGGTCCGGTTCACGATCGCCATGATCACCGGCTCGTGCGCCTCGAACTCGCGCCTGCCCAGCCTGAGCATCCCCTGTGACCTCTCCCAGTAGTTGGCAACGGATGTCGCCGTTCCGCCGCCTGCGACCCTAACTGTCAGAGTCGCATGGCACGATCGGAGCCTGATACTTTCCGCGCCGACGCGCCCGCGTCGGCACCAGAGTGTGGGGACCTCAGCGATGTTCATGTTCTTGTTCCTGGTCGTCGCCCTCGTCGTCGTGGTCGGCGCGGTGACTCTCTCCGTGGTGGGCGGCGGTGAGAGCGGCGCCCTTCCCGAGACCCCGCCGGAGCGCCTGCAGGACCCGCTGCCCCTGGACCGCCCCGTGCACCGCGGTGACGTGGAGGCGCTGCGCTTCCCGCTCACGATGCGCGGCTACCGCATGGCGGACGTGGACGACGCCCTGGGCCGCCTCGGTGCCGAGCTGGCCGAGCGGGACGCCCGGATCTCCGACCTGGAGGCCGCGCTGGCCGGAGCGGCCCACGCGGCCCGGTCCACCTCTCTGGAGAAGTCCGCAGAGGAGGACCACCGGTGAGCGACGCGCTGAAGGGATCGGACGGCGCCCTGCGCTGCCCCTGGGCGCTGTCGACCGAGGACTACGTGACGTACCACGACGAGGAGTGGGGCCGCCCGGTCCACGGCGACGACGAGCTGTACGAGCGGCTGTGCCTGGAGGCCTTCCAGTCGGGTCTCTCCTGGATCACGATCCTGCGCCGCCGCGAGGGCTTCCGTACCGCCTTCGCGGGCTTCAAGATCTCCGAGGTCGCCACGTTCACGGACGCCGACAAGGAGCGCCTCCTCGCCGACCCCGGCATCATCCGCAACCGCGCCAAGATCGAGGCGACGGTGGCCAACGCGCGCGTGCTCACGGAGTGGGCGTCGGGCGAGCTGGACGAACTGATCTGGTCCTTCGCCCCCGACCCGGCGACCCGCCCGGCCCCGAAGGCCCTCGCCGACGTCCCCGCGGTCACCGACGAGTCGAAAGCCCTCTCCAAGGCCCTCAAGAAGCAAGGCATCCGCTTCGTCGGCCCCACCACGGCCTACGCCTTGATGCAGGCATGCGGCCTGGTCAACGACCACTTGCAGGACTGTGTGGCAAGGGCCCACTGAGGCGCGCCCCTCAGGGGCGCGGGGAACTGCGCGCTCAACCCCCACCGCCCCGCACCCTCTGAACCGGCCCGGTCCAGCGAAGCGTCACCGCCCCAAATACTTCGGCTTCTCCTTGTTGACGAACGCCTGCACGGCGATCACGTGATCCTCGGAAGACCCGGCCCGAGTCTGCAACTCGTCCTCCTTCTCCAAGGTCTCCTCCAGCGAGTGGGTCAGCCCGTAGGCAAGAGACTCCTTGAGCGCGGCGTACGCCAGCGTCGGCCCCTCGGCCAGCCCCCGAGCCACCTTCACCGCCTCGGCCGCCAGCTCGGCACCCGGCACAATCCGATTGGCGATCCCCAGTTCGTACGCCTCCTGGGCGGTGATGCTGCGCGGAAACAGCAGCAGATCCGCGGCCCGCGAAGGCCCGACGACCCGGGGCAGCGTCCACGAGATCCCGGAGTCGGCGGTCAACGCCACTCCGGCGAACGACGTGTTGAAAGCAGCCGTGTCGGCAACGATCCGATAGTCCGCCGCGAGGGCGAAACCGAAGCCGGCACCGGCCGCGACCCCGTTGACGGCCGCCACGACCGGCTTCGCCGCCCCGGTCAGGGCCCGCACGATCGGGTTGTAGTGCTCCTGGACGGTGCTCATGACACCCCCGCCCGAGCCGGACTCGCGCGCCGCCATCAGCCCGCCGATGTGCTCCTTGAGGTCCTGGCCCACACAGAAGGCCCGGTCGCCGGCGGCGGTGAGCAGCACGGCCCGTACGGAGTCGTCCGCCGCGGCCGCCTGTGCCGCCTCGCGGAAGGCGACCTTGGTCTCGATGTTCATCGCGTTCATCGCCTCGGGGCGGTTGAGCGTGATCGTCGCGAGTCCGTCGCTCACCTCGTAGAGCACGGTGTCGGCCATGGGGGTCCCCTCCGGTTCGCGGCTCCGTCGTACCCGTCGGTACGTTCTGGTCTGAGGACAGCATGGCGGAGATCATGAGCGGCGGCGGGGTTCGGACATGTGACCTGCGTCAAAGAATTCCGGCGTCCGAAAGTCCATGCAGAGGCGCGGCAGCGGCGCAGTATCGCAGCCACTTCGGCGAATTGAGTGGTTTTGCTCAAGCGCGTTGCGCAAGCGATGCCGACTGATGTTGGTCATCGGGTCCTGAGATGCGGGATAATGGCCTGGAAGCAATGTGTTCGATGCCGGTGACGCGTGTCCGACGAGAGGATGCGTGCCCTTCAGTGGGGCCGTCGGCGACGATGAGCTGGTTTCAGGAAGGGGAACGAGCATGGCGGCCATGAAGCCGCGGACGGGCGATGGCCCGCTCGAGGTGACCAAGGAGGGGCGGGGCATCGTCATGCGCGTTCCGCTCGAAGGCGGCGGTCGGCTCGTCGTCGAGCTGACCCCCGACGAGGCCGACGCGCTCGGCGACGCCCTCAAGAAGGTCGTCGGCTGACGCGGAACGCGACCATACCTGTCCACTGCCCCGGTATCCAAAGTGATGCCGGGGCAGTGGGTTTTCAGGGGTACGTCAGGGGCGTATGCCATGTGTGTTCGCGCAGGTCAGCAGTGGTTTGGGGGCGGTCCGGCGAGGGGCCGGATCAGCGTTTGACCGCGCACAGCAGGCCGTCGCCGACCGGCAGGAGCGAGGGAATCAGCTCCTGGCTCTCACGGACGGCGCGCAGCAGTTCGCGCAGCCGCAGGACCTCCGTGGGCTGCGGGCCCGACTCCACGGTCCGGCCGTTCGCGAAGACTCCCTCGAAGACGACCAGGCCACCGGGCCTGAGCAGGCGCAACGATTCAGCGAGGTAGTCGAGGCTCTCGAGACGGTCGCCGTCGCAGAAGACGAGGTCGTAGCCGGCGTCCGCGAGCCGGGGCAGGACGTCCAGCGCGCGGCCCGGGATGAAGCGGGCCCGGTTGCTCGCGAAGCCGCACGCGCGGAAGGCCTGGCGGGCGAACTGCTGGTGCTCCGGCTCCGGATCCACGGTCGTCAGTACACCGTCCGGCCGCATGCCGTGCAGAAGATGCATTCCGGAGACCCCGGTGCCGGTGCCGATCTCCGCGACCGCCTTGGCGTCCACGGTGGCGGCGAGCAGTCGCAGCGCGGCCCCCGTCCCGGGCGACACAGAGCGCAGCCCTGCGTCCCGGGCCCGGTCCCGGGCCCAGTGCAGTGCTTCGTCCTCGGCGACAAAGGCGTCGGCGAACGCCCAGCTCGTCAGCCGGTTGCCGGTAATGGCCCTCTCCTGTCCCCGTGGTTGCCTGGGCGTGACTGTATCCGTTGCCGCCGGGAACCCGCAGATGGGACCGGGCGTTTAGAGGGGGTGGGGAACTACGCGGGGGTAGCAGATGGATCAGGACACCGAGCAAGTGCTGACGCAGCCATATGAGCGCGTATCAAATTCTCGTAAAACCGCTTATCCGGAGCTAACGGGCGAGGTGGCTATGGTAGGGGCTCCACCGGACACCACCAGAGCCGACAGGGGAGGTGCGGCTGCGCCTGTGGATCGGGGAGGGGTGCTGAGGCGCCTGCTCAGGTCGGCGGGTGAGCCGAAATCTGTGAACGACACCGCTGACCGTTTCCGCACCGCTGACTCCGCTCAGACCGCGACCTTCACGTCCGACGCGGACTCGCAGGCGTGGACTCCGCCCACCTGGGAGGAGATCGTCAGCACGCACAGCGCCAGGGTCTACCGTCTCGCCTACCGCCTGACGGGAAACCAGCACGACGCCGAGGACCTGACCCAGGAAGTCTTCGTCCGGGTCTTCCGTTCCCTGTCGACGTACACGCCGGGCACCTTCGAGGGCTGGCTCCACCGCATCACCACCAACCTCTTCCTGGACATGGTCCGCCGCAAGCAGCGCATCCGCTTCGACGCCCTCGGCGACGACGCGGCCGAGCGCCTGCCCAGCCGCGAGCCCTCCCCGCAGCAGGTCTTCAACGACACGCATTTCGACGCGGACGTCCAGCAGGCCCTCGACACGCTCGCCCCGGAGTTCCGCGCCGCGGTCGTCCTGTGCGACATCGAAGGCCTTTCGTACGAGGAGATCGCCGCGACCCTGGGCGTCAAGCTCGGCACGGTCCGCAGCCGCATCCACCGCGGCCGCTCCCAGCTGCGCAAGGCGCTCGCCCACCGCTCGCCCGAGGCCCGTGCCGAGCGCCGCGGTTTCGCGGTGACCGGAGTGCCTGCTCTGGGAGGAGGGGGCGCGAGCGCGTGAGTGGATCACGGCTTAATCCTGCCGATCGGCCCCTTACCGAGCAGCACCTCGGAGACCGGCTCTCCGCCCTGGTGGACGGCGAGCTCGGTCACGAGGCGCGCGAGCGTGTCCTCGCGCACCTCGCCACGTGCGCGAGGTGCAAAGCCGAGGCCGACGAGCAGCGACGACTGAAGAACGTGTTCGCGGAGGTCGCTCCGCCACCCCCCTCCGAGAGCTTCCTGGCCCGTCTGCAGGGGCTCCCCGGAGGAGGCGACTCGGACGGCGACGGATCGCCGCTGGGCAGAGGAGGGTTCGGCACGTCCGGAGTCTTCGGCATGAAGCCGGACTCCTTCGGCTATGTGCCGTCCGGCCCCCACGCCGCCGTGCTGCCCTCCGAGCAGCGCGGGTTCCGCATCCATGACATAAGCCGGCGTGAGGCCGAGCGGTCGGCCTCACGGGGACTGCGCTTCGCGGCCGCCGCGGCCGGTGCCGTGTCGCTCGCCGCGATCGCGCTCGGCGGGGTGTCGACCGGCATGCCGACGGACACCACGGACGCGCGCGGCGGCTCGGGTTCCGGAAGCAACGTGACCCCGATGCGGACGGCGAGCGTGGGCGGGGCGACCAACCCCGACTCGCAGCGCCGCCGGTCCCTCACACCGCTGCTGGCGCAGGGACAGCGCTCCTTCACCGCGGAGGGGGGCGCGCAGACCGAGATGTCGGCGCCGCTGCTGCCCGGGGTGCCCGCGCCCCTGACACCCTCGCCCGCCGAGCAGGACGCGCGCAGGCTGCACGCGCTGACCACCCCCGTGGTGGCCGGTGCCGCAGCCATGTCCCCGCTCATACGTCCCTTCAGCCCCGCCCCAGCGGTCGCGCTGACCGCGTTCTCGACGGCGTCGGAGCTGGAGACGTCCCTGCTGCCGCTCGTGCCGCCGTCCGACTCGTCCGCCTCACCTTCGCCTTCCTCCCCCGGCTGAACCGGCCCTCTGCGCGGCGGCCCGTGAACCTGGTTGAATCCAGGGATGGGCCGCGCCCGCGGTAGGAACCCGGGCTCGGAGTGGACAAACCGCGGTGACCGCCGATGTGCCGAGCCGCGGGTCAGGTGTGGGGAGAGCATGGACGAGGGGAAGCCCACGAAGCCGAAGTGGTGGAGCAGGCCCCGGACCCACGTGCCGGAATCCGCTCCGGTGGACCCGGTTTCCGCGGGGGACGGCACGAGTGGGTTCCACGGGGGAGACATGGACGGCGACTTCGAGCTGGAGAAGCCCGCGGTCGCCGGTGCCACAGGCGGCTCCAGTGCTGCTGTTGGCTCCGGTTCTGCTGGTGCCTCGGACGGCGCGGGCGTTTCCGGCGGTGCGGGTGCGACCGGCGTCGCGGACGCCCTGGGCGGCGAGGCCTCGACCGGTTCCACCGTGGCGCCGGCCCGGCTGCCGGGCCAGATCCCGAGCCGGGTGCCCGCTGAGGCGAGCGGCGGCGCCGATGTGCCCGGTGAGCGGCCCGAGCCTCTCGGCAAGCGGGAGCGCCCCAAGCCCCTGCACGACCCGGATCCCTACAGCACGCCGCCCTACGGCGGGCCCGGTCCCTGGGCGCCCGCGCCCCCGGTCCAGCACCCGGCGACGACTCCCGCGCACGGGACGGCCGTCCATGCCGTGGCTCCGCCGCAGGGCACCCCGGCAGGAGCCGGGCCCGAGGACTCCGTCCCGCGGCCCGCCGCCGCCCAGGGCATCCTCGGCCCGCCGCTGCCTTCCGGCTACCACCAGGCGGCGGCCCCCCTCCACGGCACTCCCGACCACGGCCCCACCGGGCACGGCGCCCCCGCGCCGGCCCCGGCT